>CAYZFW010000130.1:0-7035 GCA_964477615.1 uncultured Phycisphaeraceae bacterium
CCGGCGTCCCACGGTTCAGCCCCGACGCAAACTTCGCCACCGCGTGTCGCACGATCCGCGGGATGTCCTCGCGCCGCTCCCGCAGCGGCGGCAGATGCACCTCCGCCCCGCGGATGCGGAACAAGAGGTCCTCGCGGAACTTCCCCTGCTGGCACGCCGCCTTCAGATCGCGGTTGGTCGCGCTTACAAACCGCACGTCCACGTGCTTCGCGTCGTTCGCCCCCAGCCGGATCACCTCGCCGCTCTCCAGCACCCGCAGAAGTTTCGCCTGCATCGTCAGCGGCATGTCGCCGATCTCATCCAGGAACAGCGTGCCCTTGTCGGCGTACGCGAACACCCCGTCGCGGTCCTTCTCCGCCCCCGTGAACGCCCCCTTCACGTGCCCGAAGAGCTGGTCCTCAAGCAGACTCTCCGCCTGCCCCGCGCAGTTGAACGCGACAAACTTCTTGTCTTTCCGCAGCGAGTGCTTGTGGATCGCTTGCGCGATGAGTTCCTTGCCCGTCCCGCTCTCGCCCGTCACCAGCACCGGCAGGTTCGACGGCGCCACCGCCGAGACGATGTCGAGGATCTTCCGCATCGCGTCCGACCCGGCGATGATCCCCTCGAACCCGTCGTGCTGCACCAGTTCCCCCAGCGACCCCTCACCGGTTCCCCCCGCACCCCCCCCGGCGGCGTGCCGCAGCAGCACCGTCTCCGCCGCTCGGTTCACCAGCGCCCGGAACACGTCCAGGTCAAGCGGCTTCTCGATGAAGTCGTACGCCCCGTGCTTGAACGCCGCCCGCGCCGTGGGCACGTCGCCGTGGGCCGTGACCATGATCGTCTCCGCCGTCGGCTGCAGTTGCCGCGTCGCCTGCAGGATGCGCATCCCCGCGTCCGCGCCGCCATCGCCCACCGTGCCAAACGGCGTCGCCACCCCGGCCGAGGCGGGCATCCGCAGGTCCGTCACGATCACATCAAACGACCCGTGCCGCAGTTCCTCCAGCGCCTCGCCCACGCCGTGCACCAGCGTGCACACATGCCCCGGCTTCTTCAGCGCATCGGCCATCACCTCGGCGTGATCAACCTCGTCTTCGACGATCAGGACCTGGGCTCGGGGGGTGGGTACGGCGGGGGGCATCGTTTCCGTCAGGATAATGGCCTAGACCCATGGGAATCCGAACATTTTCCAGACAACTGTGGAGGCGGTAGTCTTGCACTGTACCGATGTGCACAAAAGTCTGGCTAGAAACTGCAGAGCAACCGTTGAGCGTGCTGGCAGGTTGTCGATACCATCTTGTGAGCCTATCGTCTTCAAGGCGTTTCGGCACGTCAACACAACCATTACCCGTCCGCTCCGGTGGGCGGTATACCACGCGGGAGGCCTTTGTGCCTCCCGCATTTTTTTCAATACACTGAAAAGCATGGCATGGCCCAGAAAGTGCTGCGTCTTTGTCGACGGTGAGAATCTGCGTCATTCGTTGGTTCGAGCCCTTCCGGCTGATTTTGATCGTCGTGACTACCTGCCAAAATCAGCCTTGTGGACTGAGTTCTTCAAGTCTCTCGTTCATCGGGTGCGTGAGTCAGAGTGGTTCGGAGTCGGTACCGAGGCGTCACGCGATGAAATGCTCCGTGCCTACTGGTATGTGACGCAAAGCGTCGAGTACTGGCCATGGAAGATCCCGGACTTGGAACACGCCGAAGCGTTTTTCATCAAGCACTCTCCGCAAGCAGATGAATTGAAGAAGATCAACGTGAGCTCGAATCGGTCGGAGTGGTGCCGCAGTCAAATTGAGGCCCTGAAGTCCGCAAAGAGCAGAATGCAATCGCGATTCGATGGCTGGTCAGAAGTTCATAGAGCAATCGCTGGCCGCCACGATTTCATCGAGTTCCGGGCGGCGGGGATCATCAAGTACGATCTGTTTCAAGGCGAGCTAGGACCAGAGAAAGGCGTGGACGTGAAGCTGGCCACGGACATGTTCGTGCTAGCCGACGCGTACGAAACAGCGCTCATTGTCTCGGGAGACTCAGACTATGTGCCAGCGATCCAAGCCTTGAAGGATAAGGGAAAGACTGTCGTCAATGCCGTGTTCGAGACTCCAGATGGCAATCTGCAACCTGGCGGCTCAAAGCGCCTGAGCCAGCACTGTGACAAGACGATTCGCGTGACCAACGCTGAGCTGAAACAATATCTGCTGCCGCAAGCGAATCAGTAGTAGGACGATCACATGGATCATCCTCGATCCACCCGGCCCGCCGCACACATCGCAATCGCCATCGCGTCCGCCACGTCCGCCGGCTCCGGCGGCACCGCCAGCCGAAGCACCATCGCCACCGCCGCCTGCACCTGCGCCTTGCTCGCGTGCCCGTTCCCCGTGATCGCCTTTTTCACCTCCGTCGGCGGCAGTTCCACCAGCGGCAGCCCCCGCTTCCGCAGCGTCAGCAGCACCACCCCGCGGGCGTGCGCCATGATCACCCCCGTCATCGGGTGCGCGTAGTGCGAGTACAGCCCCTCCACCGCCGCCCGCGTCGGCCCGGCCCGCTCGATCAGGTCCGCCAGATCGCGCTCCAACTCCACCAACCGCGCCGACACCGGCAGCCGCTCATTGAACCGGAACACCCCCGCCTCAACGATCTCCCCTCGCTCCCGATCACCACCGGCAAAATCAAGCACGGCGTAGCCGGTCAGCCGCAGGCCAGGATCGATGCCAAGCACACGCACTCTGGGAGGGTACGCGCGGCACTGCGGAACGCAAGGGCGTGCGAGCGTGCAAAGCACAGAGCGCAAAGCACAAAGCACAGAGCACAGAGCACAAACTCGCACTGGGGATAGTGTGGCTCTGGGCTTCTTGAGCTCTGAAGGGGCGTCGGACGCCCGCGCAGATGTTGTTGAGCGTTGCCTTGGTCTTTTCTGAATCTGTGCTTTGTGCTCTGTGCTCTGTGCTCTGGGCTTTGGAGTTTCCGCCCCGCCGTCACTCCTCCAGCCGCACCCAAGTCTCCATCGTCCGTGCCCCCGTCCCCGCGATCCTGGGGCACGCCCCGGGGTCGCTCAGGTACGCGATGAGGTTCGTGTGCTCCGTGATCGCCCGGTTGAACGAGATCCAGTGGACCGATAGGCACAGCAGGATCAGCGTACACGCCCACGCGGCAACCTCCATCCGCCGCTCCCGCCGCCCCACGTACAGGCACAGGCACGACAGCAGCATCGTCAGCAATTTGAAACCGATGATCGCCCGCGTGTCCCCGAACCGCGCCAGCCAGCGCGCAATCGGGTTGGCCTCCGGCAGCCCCACCGTCTGCATGTACGCCAGCGTGCACGCCAGGTCGGCCAGCCCCATCAGCACGATCGCCGCGATCAGCAGCACGATCCGCCGCGACACCGCCGCCTGTTTCGGCGTCAGCACCGGACCACGCGTCTCGCGGGTCAGCAGGGCCAGGTTTCCGGGCATCGCGGTCATGGTGCACCGTCCAGACAAAACGGGCGAATCCCGCGGCGATTGCTCACGCCGCCTCGGACCGTCTCGCATCGGCCACGCGGGTCCACCGGTTCAACCCTCGTGCCCGCTGCGGACGTAGAGTTGTTCGCCCGGTCAGGATGTGCGGTTTCTGGGGATTGGGCGGCTCAGTGCCCTCGCCCGATCTTGGAAAGGATGCCCGCGTGAACGCAACGAGGATTCTGACACCCCGCCCCACGTTCTCTCGGACCATCGCCATTGCTGCGGCCGCCCTCGCCCTCGCCGCCGGCCTGCCGACTTCATTCGGCCAGGTCGTCGGTGCCGTCTACATGGACGACTCCCCCGGCGCCCAGGACGGAATGGCCCGCGCCGTCGAACTCGCCAACGTCGGCAACCTCGACGAGGCCGCCCGCGTCCTCCAGCGCCTCCTCGAAGAAAACGCCGAGCAGCTCGTCCAGGAAAGCCCCGCCGACGCAGACCTCTACGTCACCGTCCGCGCCCGCGTCCACGCCGTGCTGCTCGCGAGCCCCGCCCTGCTCGAGCGCTACCGCGCCCTCGAGCAGCCCACCGCCCGCACCCTGCTCACAACGGACCAGGTTGAACGCTGCGAGCGCACCCGCCTCCTCACCACCTCCGGCCTCGACGCCGCGCTCCGACTCGCGCAGGGCCACCTCGACCGCGCCCGCTTCTTCGCCGCCGTCCGCCTCCTCACCGCCCTCGACGCCCACCCCGACCTCACCGCCGAACGACTCAAGGGAGCCGCCGAACTCCTCACCTCAGCCGCCTCCTACCTCGCCGCCGACAAGCGCACCCCCACAGGCGCGCTCGAAGACGCCAAGCGCTACGCCGCCTCCTGGCGCGAGCGCGCCGGACTCCCCGCGGCCGACCTCCCCGCCGCCGAGATCCCCAAAGCCGACGCGGGCGTGAACGTCCTCGACCCCCAGCCCCCCGCAACCCTCGGCGACGTCCTGCCCCGCCCCCTCGCCTCCGAGTTCCTCGGCTCCTCCCTCGACGGCGTCGAGTTCCTCTCCAGCCGCATCATCCAGAACCAGCGCGGCGTCAGCGATCGCGCCGCCGTTCTCCACGCCGTCCCCACCGTCTCGGGCGACAGCCTCTACGTCAACGATTCCGAGACCATCACCGCCTGGGACCGCTACACCCTCAGCCGACGCTGGCGCGTCCGCATCGAGCCGCCCACCACTGTCGCCATGGTCAACGCCTCCGGCGGCCTGGGCATCGAGGACTGCAACTGGACCGCCGTCGAGGGCCGACGCCTCGCCACCGTCAGCGGCCTCACCATGCTGCAGCGCACCCAGTCGGAGCGCGCCATCAGCGTGCTCGATACCCGCGATGGCCGCGTCCTCTGGACCACCACCCTCAGCCAGCTCGGCCCCGCCATCCTCGCCGAGTGCTTCCCCCGCGGCCCCGTCGTCATCGACCAGGGTGTCGTCGTCGTCTCCGCCGCACGAAACTCCGTCGAGAAGCGCCTCCAGGGCGCGCTCATGATCGGCCTCGACGCCGAGACCGGCCGACTCCTCTGGTGGCGCAACCTCGGCAGCCTCGGCGTCGTCCCCTGGGGCATGGGCACCTTCCCCGCCGACATCACCCGCGCCCACGCCGGAATCGCCTACCGCGCCGACCGCACCGGCGTCATCGCCGCACTCGACACCGTCACCGGCAGAACCATCTGGTCCCGACGCCTCTCGCCCGACCCCGTCGCCGGCAGCGGCCTCAACCGCGGCGGACGCATCGTCCCCTGGGAGGGCAACACCCCCGTCATCGACGCCGGCCGACTCATCGTCCTCAGCCCCGACAAACGCCTCATCGTCGTCATGGAGGCCGCCACCGGACGCGTCCTCGAACGCATCCCCGCCCAGGCCCTCAACAACCCCGACTACCTCCTCCACGCCCCCGCGCTGAAACCCGGCGAACCCTCCCGCCTCATCTGCGTCGCCCCCAGCCAGATCGGCATGGTCGATCTTGCAAGCAACGTCGCCGGCGCCCCGTACCACCTCCTCGCCTCGGTCCTCGCCCCCGGCATTCGCGGCCGCGTCATGGTCGCCGGCGACGAGATCATCGTCCCCACCATCGACGGCGCCGTCGTCGCGCCCATCCGCCCCGGCGCCACCGCCGAGCAGCCCCCTGAAACCCGCACCATCAAACTCAACCGCCCCGGCCAGGTGATCGCCACCGGCGGCCAGCTCATCGCCGTCGACGACCAGCAGGCCCACTCGTACCTCCTGTGGGAAACCGCCGAGAAAATCCTCGACGCCCGCATGAAGGCCGACCCCGCCAACCCGCAGCCCGCCGTCACCTACGCCGAGCTCGCCTACCAGGCCGGCAAGCACGACAAACTCGTCCCCGCCGTCGACCGCGCCGTCGCCGCGATGGAGCGCGACCCCCTCTCGAACGCCTCCAACGCCGCACGCCGACGCCTCTTCGTCTCGCTCATGGACATGATCGAGCCGCCGCCCGACACCTCCGCCCCCGCGCGGCTCAGCGATATCACCCGGGGCGAGATCCTCGGCCGCGTCGAGCAGCTCGCCGCCGCCCCCGCCGAACAGGTCCGCGCCACCATGGCCGCGGCCCTCCTCGCCGAAGGCGGCGGCCGAATCCCCGAGGCCGTCGAGCGATACCAGTCCGTTCTGCTCACCCCATCGCTGGCGAAAGAGACCTACGCCAAGGCCGGCACCACGCTCCCCGCCGACGCCGAGGCCACCCGCCGTCTCCGCCGCCTCGTCCGCGAGCACGGGCGCACCGTCTACGCCGCCTACGACGACGAGGCCTCGGCGAAGCTCGCCACCGCCCGCGCCGGCGGCAGCGACACCGACCTCGAGACCATCGCGCGCAGTTACCCCGTCTCCGCCGCAGCGCCACGCGCCTGGCTCGATCTCGCCGAGCGCCACCGCCGCGCCGGCCGCGAAGCCCTCGCCCTCGCCGCGCTCGACGAAGCCCTCGGCGCCGCCACGTCATCGCTCACCCCCGCCGACGCCATGCTCGCCGAAGTGTGCGCCGAAGTCGCGCTGCGCATCGGCCAGTCCGAGCGCCCCCGCACCGCACTGCGCATGCTCGACGCCGTCGAGCGCGCCATGGGCGGCAGGCCCCTCCTCGCTGCCGGCACCGGCGCGCCCATCGACCTCACCCAGACCCGCAAAGAACTCTCCAGCCGCCTCGCCGCCAGCGAGCGACGCGCCAACATCGGCGCGCCCTCCGGCTCCGCCTCCGTTATGAACGGCTGGGGTGTCCTCACCCCCATCTGCGGCGAAACCCCCGGCGCACCCACCGACCGCCTCGTCCTCGGCGCCTCCACCGGCGAGATCGCACTCTGGAAGCCCACCCGTTCCGCCGACGGCCAGCCCGCACTCGAGAAAGTCTGGGGCGACCCCAAGGCCGAGGCCTTCCTCCGCATGGACGCCCGCTCCGTCCTGCTCGCCAAGGCTTCACCCACCGCGCCCCCCAACACCCGCGGCGACCTCGCCTTCGTCCGCCGCGACCTCGTCACCGGCACCGCCATGTGGGAGGTGCCGAGTTTCCGCGCCCTCTTCACCGAGCGCTCACGCCGCCCCTTCCCCAGCACCGACGAGCGCATCGATACCCCGCTGCG
>CAYZFW010000131.1:0-7011 GCA_964477615.1 uncultured Phycisphaeraceae bacterium
ATGAAGGCGCTCGACAAGGACCGCTCCCGGCGGTACGAGTCGCCCAGCAGGCTCATGGCGGACGTGCGGCGCTTCATCGCGGGCGAAACCGTGGAGGCCGTGCCGCCCAGCGTGGCGTACCGGGTGCGGAAGTTCGTGAGGCGTCACCGCGTGGGCGTGACGTCCGGGGCTGTTGTGGCGGCGTCGCTGGTCATCGGGCTGGGGGTCGCGCTGCAGCAGCGTGCGGCGGCGGTGGAGCAGCGTGCCGCGGCCGAGGAACAGAAGGCGGCGGCGGAGAAGCGTGCGGACGAACTTCGTCAAGTTGTTGAGTTCATCGACCGTGCGATGGGCAAGTCTTTCGCGGTGTTCGATACCGAGGTGTCGAAACTGGCGGGGAGTCTACGGGCGCGCGAGGCGCTCGCGCTGGCCATGAACGAACAGGCGGAGAAAGCGCCGGAGGTCGCGGCGGGTTCGGTGCCGCTGCGACGCTTCAAGGCGTCCACGCTCGAACGGCTGGGAGATCTGCGGGGCGGGACGCGGAGCCCCAGCAAGGGTGATCTGGACGGTGCGCTCGAAGCGTACGGGACGGCAAAGAAACTCCGTGCCGAACTCCTGGCGGAAACCCCCGACGACCCCGACCGGCTCACGGAGATGGCGATGGTGCACCGGCGCCTCGCGGACGTGAAGACGAAGATGGAGCGTCCCGAGGAGGCCGCGGCGGAGGTGGCGGCGCAGCGCTCGCTGCTCGAACAGGCCGCGGCGAAGGGCGAGAAGGGCCGGCCGGCGAAGCGGCTGATGGCTGCGATGGAACTTCAGGATGCGCGGCGGCACTTGGATGCCGCGAGGCTCGATGATGCCGCGGCGGGGTATGCCAAGGCTTCGGCGCTGTACACGGAACTGCTGCAAGCGCAGCCGAACGACAAGACGGCGCGGCGCGACGCCGAGACACTCCACTTGCATCTGGGTGATCTGGCGATGGCCCGCGGCGACGCCGCAGGCGCAAAGAAGGAGTACGAGCGGACGCTCGAACTGGCGCGGGCGCTGCTTGCGGAAGAGGCGAGTGACCGTCACGAGCGCGACGCCGCGGTCGCGCTGTACAGCCTCGGCACGGCGCTGCTCTCCTCGGGCGACGCGGCGGGGGCCAAGGCGCGAGCCGACGAGGCGGTGGCGATGGTGAAGGGAATGCGGGCAAAGGCCGCGGCCGAGAAGCCCGCGAGCGATGCGCGGCTGGAGCGTGACCTGAAGCTGTTCGAGGAACTGCAGGCGCGGGCCGTGGCTGGTGTGGGTGGGGCGGGCGAGGGCCCATAACTTCGCTTTCTGCGGTGCGGAACAACCCAGAACTTCCATGACGACGGAACGCTGGCAATTCCGGGGCCTGTTCGGGCGTGAGTGTTCATTTCCGGATCATTTTTTGGCGTGATTTTGGTTGGCGCGGCGCGTCTGGATTACGTTGTTGTGGTGGGAGCGGGTGCGCCGGCTTGTCCGATGGGGCACGTCGGCGCCCCCGCCCTATCCGGACTTCGGTGTCCGGATCGCCGAATGGCGGCTGTTGGAAGGTCGAGAAAGCACAAAGCCATGTGGAACGCCGTGAACCATTGTCTCTCGTCGCTCGTCCTGCGCGCCGTGTTCGGCGGTGCGGTGCTTGGGGGACTCCTCGCACCCCGTGCGCCGGGGCAGGGCGGGTGCGTGTACGACTGGGCCCAGGGCACACCCTTTCCCGGCATGGACAGCGACACGCTCTACGGCATGATCGGCTGGGACCCCGACGGCCCCGGGCCGGCTGGCGAGCAGGTCATCATCTCCGCCAACTTCAACGTCGCTGGCAATCTCTTCGTCCCAGGGCGGCGCGACCGCTACGACCCCGGCATCGTCGGTTGGACCGGAAGCGAGTACCGACCCTTCTTCGCGTACCCACCTGATGAGCGCGGTGCGTGTACCGGCATGGGCACCTACGACCCCGACGGCGACGGCCCACTGCCCGAGCGGCTTTACGCCACGCGCAACCCCGCGTTCACACTGGACGTGTGGAACGGTCTCACATGGGACCAGGTTTCGTTCATCGGCGTCATCGGCGCCGGGGCCAACTTTTCGCCGCAGGCACACCTTCAGCAGTTTGATCCAGACGGAGATGGACCGCGCAATCCCCTTCTGATCATCGCGGGTACTTCCGCCGGCGGCTCCGGTGTTTCGACGGATCGCATCCTTGCGTTCGACGGCACCAACATGCTGTCCCTCGACCCCGGCACCGGCTTCAACGGCAACATCTTCGGCCTCACGCTTCACGACCCCGATGGGTCCGGGCCCGCGAAGGCCGACCTTATCGTGTGGGGCCAGTTCTCGAACTTCAGCGGCACACCGATGATGCAGATCGCCCGCTACGACGGGACGGCGTTTCACGCGTTGGGGAACGGCCTGGGGACCAACGATCCCAACTTTGACGAGCGCGTGTACGCGGCCGCCTCCTACGACGCCGACGGTGACGGGCCGGGGTTGCCGCGCCTCATCGCCACGGGGCAGTTCAGCTCGTCGGGCGGGACACCGACCACGCAGTTGGCCGTCTGGAACGGGACGGGCTGGGCCCCCTTGGTGAACGGCTTCGGTGCCAATGTGGGGACTTCGCTCGTCGTCTCGCCCCGGGCTGGCTCGCCAACCAATGCCAACGATCTCTTCTTGACCGGAGGATTCGGCGTGATCGACGGTGTGTCCGTCGGCGGCGTCGCCCGCTTTGACGGAACCTCGTGGCACGCCCTGACCGACGTCGAGACGGGGCAGAACGGCCCCGGCGGGTTCATCCAAAGAGCCGTGGCGTACGACCCCGACGGCGCCGGGCCGCTGCAACGCCGTCTGGCGATGTGGGGGGCCCAGTTGAACTACCCGTCACGCAATGCGATCGGCGTCATCGAGTACGACCTCGGGGCCCAGGTGTACCGCGCCATGCCGGGCGTCACGGGTATCAACACGCCGCAGAATCTGACGGTGTACGACAGCGACGGCGCCGGGCCAGCGCTTCCGAAAGTGATCATCGGGCATGGTGCGCTGACGAACTATGCGCCGGCGCAGGCGGACTCGTCGCTGTTCGATGGGCGTGATTTCATCGCGATGCCGCCCAATCCGAACGCCGACGGCGTGGCGGTGTGCGTGTGGGACGCCGACGGGGCCGGGCCGGGCAACCCCCTCGCGGTGTTTTCCCCCAGTTTCAGCGGCGGCGGGTTCCAGGCGTGGAACGGGACCTCGTGGAACCAACTGCCGGGGACCCCCTACCCGCTGCCCTCGGGCGGCGATCCCGACATGCAGCTCGTGTCGTGGGACCCGGACGGGAGCGGCGCGCTGACTCCCCGCTTGGTTGCCACAACCTATGCGACATACTCCAACGGCGCTGCGCTCAACGGGATCTCGCAGTTCGACGGGACCTCTTGGAGCGGCATCGGCGCCGGCTTCAGCGCCGGCGTGGTGCGAGCGCTGACCACCTGGGACCCCAACAACTCCGGCGTGCGACGCCTGATCGCTGTCGGGACCGAAGACCTCGCGTC
The DNA here is from genome assembly GCA_964477615.1 of uncultured Phycisphaeraceae bacterium. GTDB lineage: Bacteria > Planctomycetota > Phycisphaerae > Phycisphaerales > UBA1924 > JAFLCM01. The sequence continues at coordinate 3,510 of CAYZFW010000131.1, forward strand.
CAACGGCGTACCGGTCACGGGCGTGACGATGTTCGACGGGACCAACTGGGTGCCGGTGGGGAACATCGCGCCGTTCAACGATCCGGGACGCCCGTTCCTGACCGTCACCGCGTGGGACCGCGACGGACCGGGCCCGCTGCCCGAAGTGCTGGTGGCGGGTCGGCAATTCAGCACGTTCATCTACGACGGCTCGGCGTGGACCCTCGAGATTCCCATCAGCCGTGAGGTCATGACCCAACTCTCCACCTGGGACCGCGATGGATCCGGGCCGGAACTGCCACTGCTGACCATCTGCAGTTCCCAGGTCCAGGCCAACGGCGGCGGGTTCTATGCCTATGACCGATTCTTCAGCGAAGTGCAGTACGCCGGCTCCGACGTCAATGCCGCCGTGCCCTATGACCCCGACGGCCCCGGTCCGGCGCCCGAGATGCTGTGCATCGGCGGGCGGTTCTCGTTCGTGAATACCTCAGCCTTTGACATCGACGCGGTCGTCGCCCACCGCTTCGCGTTTTTCGACAAGTTCAACGACCTCTGGGCCAACCCCACCAGCGGCACCTTCGACGACCCATCGCGCTGGGAGTGCGGCACCGCACCGCGCCCGGTCAACAGCGTCGTGTTCGACGCCACGCAATCGGGTTACACCGCGGGCCCGTACACCGTCACGCTGCCGGCTGGCTCGGGCCCGGTCGAAGCCGAGCGGATGCGTGTGCGGACCGACAGTGTCACGCTGAACCTCAATGGGCGCACCTTCGAGACCACCGAGCAGGGCACGTTTGTTGACCCCGCGCTGATCGTGGGCGAGATCGCTGACACCCCCGCCTCACTCAACATCAGCAACAGCGGCGCGCCGGCCGACCTCGATCTGACCACGCTGGCCATCGGTCAGACCCGCGGCAGCACGCCCGCCGTGCAGCAAGTGCGCGTGCAGTCGGCCAACGCTCGCCTGCTCGTCTCGGGCGATTCGCTGATCGGGCACCGGGCGACTTCGAGCACGCTGGCGCTGCAGTCCGGGGCGGACGCGGTGCTGTCGGGCGGCGTGTCCATCGGCGACCAGCCGCTGTCGGCCGGCTCGCTCACCGCCGTGGGAACCGGCACCACGCTGCTGCACTCCGCAGCGGGTGAGTCCATGGCCGTCGGGCTCCGCGGGAGCGGCTACCTCCAGATCGGCGGCGTCAGCGGCGGGCAGGCCGGCGCAGTCGCGTCCACGATCGGCGAGATGGACGTCCTCAGCATCGGCTCGCTCAACGGCGGCGTCGGCAACGTTGTTGTGTCGGGTGCCGGGTCGCTGTGGGACGCTGATGCGCGCATCATCGCCGTGGGCTACGGCGGGAACGGCACGGTCGACGTTGCGGGCGGGGCGACGTGGCGCACGAGCACCTCGGCGTCGCTTGCGATCGCGGCATTCCCGGGTTCGACCGGCCTGGTGCGTCTGCGCGGCTCAGGCACACTCTGGGAAGAGCTCACTTCCGTTCTGACGGTCGGCTCGGGCGGGACGCTGGATGTCGGTCCGGGTGCAGTCTTCAGCGCGCCCGCGATGACCATCAACACCGGCGGAAGGCTCATCGGCTCGGGCACCGTGAACGCCCCGCCCGGACGCGCCGTGCTGCAGGTCTTCAACTTCGGGCAGATCGACCCCGAGCCCGAGACCGGCCCCGGCACGGGCGTGGCGACGCTCACCATCGACGGCGACCTGGTGCAGTCCAGCGTGACGGAGGGGCCGCAGACGATCCTCGATGTTCCCTTCGAAGCGCCCGCGTTCATTCTCGGCCCGATCAACGGCCAGAGCGGGTGGACGGGCGACGGCGTGGTTCAGGGCAGTGTGGTGAACTCCGGCGCGCAGGCGTTGCTGATCGATGCCTCGAACGCCGGGGGCGTTCCCACTGCAACCCGCCCCTTCAACTTTGCACTCGCCAACCTGCCCGTCCGCCTCGCGGTGGACTTCCGGCGCAGCGGCAGCGTTCACGCGCAGTGCGGGTTCGCCGTCTTCGGGAACACCGGGTTCATTGCGCAGATGGCCAACGTCGGCGGCGGCAACTACATCCTGGGCAACACCAACACAGCCACCCCCGCCCGCAACTTCCCAGACAATATGTGGCACCGCCTCGAGATCCTTCTGAACTACCAGGCCCGCACCATGACCGCGTCTATCGACGGCGTCTCACTCGGCCAACTCGCGATCAACAACGCCAACATCCCCTCCGCGATCACGGGCGTATCGATCTACTCCTTCGGGTCATCCGGCACGCAGTTCATCCACGCCGACAACCTGTCGGTGGCGACGGTGCTGCCGCCCGGCTCGGTGCCCAACAAGTCCGGCGTCGTCGCCGTCGATGTCGCGGGCACCGCTCCCGGCTTGTTCGACAAGGTGGTCGTGAATGGCAGCGCGACCGTCGGCGGCGGGTTCCAGCTCAGGCTCGCAAACGGGTTCAACCCCGCGCCGGGTTCCATCAACAACCTCGAGCTCTTCACCGCCGCAGCGATCGCCAACCCCTCGGGCCGCTTCGATGTGGCGTATTTCCCCGGCCTTCCGTCGCGGCCCGACGGCACCGTGCCGTACTTCAAGCTTGACTACAACGAGTCGCAGCGCGCGTTCTCGGTGGGCGTTTCGCTGGGCACGCTGCAGCCACCGAACTTCAACGATCCGACAACGTTTAACGTCGCGGGCGGGCCGACCAGCGCCGCCACAGGCGACTTCAACAGCGACGGCTTCCTCGACCTCGCTGTGACCGTGCCCGACCCTGTGAATCCCACGACAACCAACGGGCTCGCGGTCGTGCTGCTGAACGCCGGCGTCAGCGGCAACACCTGGCTTGGCTTCGGCTCGCAGGTCAGCGTCACGGTGGGGCGCAACCCCAACGGGATCGCCGTCGGACGGTTCCGAGGCCCCGCGCAGCCGCTGGACATCGCGGTGGCGAACACCACCGACGGCTCGGTGATGCGCGTGGGCAACTCGGGCGGCGGCACGCCCTCCTTCGCCGTCGCGGCCACACTGAACAACGTCGGCGTCAACCCCGTGTCGCTCGTGGCGTCCGACCTCAACGCCGACGGCACCGTGGACCTCGCCGTCGCCAACTCCGGCATCGTTGGCTTCGACCCCGGCAACGCCCGCATCCTGCCCAACAACGGCTCCGGCACGTTCAGCAACGGCACAGTGCTCATCACGGGGTTCAACCCCGTCTCCATCGCCGCGGCACGGATCAATGGCGACACGTTCGACGACCTCGTCACCGCGAACAGCGAGTCGGCGAACATCTCGGTGTTCCTGCGCGATGCCTCGGCGCTGACCACCGTCGCCGGCGACTCGTTCCTTCCGCCGCGGACGCGCCCCACCAGCCCACGCCCGGTGGAAGTGGTGCCCGGCGGCCTGGGGAACCCCAAGGACCTCGACAACGACGTCGCGGTGGTCTGCCAGCCGCAGTCCTCGCCCGGGTCGGTCGACGTGTTCGCCAACCGCGGCGACGGCAGCGGCGACCTCTCCCCCTCGGTGCCTCTCCCGGTAGGC
>CAYZFW010000132.1:0-7004 GCA_964477615.1 uncultured Phycisphaeraceae bacterium
CGGGCGATGGAGCACGCGGCGTCGCTGGGGATTGTGATCTTCGACCACGCCGAGGACATGAGCCTCACCGGCGAAGGCGTGATGCACGAGGGCGCGGTGGCGCTGCGGCTGGGGCTGAAGGGCATCCCGCGGGCGAGCGAGGCGGCGTGTGTGGCCCGTGATTGCCTGCTGAGCCTGCTGACCGGCTGCCGGCTGCACATCTGCCACGTTTCGAACATCGATTCGGTGGAGGCGATCCGGCACTTCAAGAAGCGCGGTGCGCCGGTGACGGCGGAGGTCTCGCCGCACCACCTCACACTGACCGATGCGCTCGTCGCTTCGGGCGGCCAAAGCGGCATGTCCGGCGGGGGCGGGTACAACACGCACGCGAAGATGAAGCCGCCGCTGTGCGAGGACCTGGACCGGCGGGCGCTCATCGAGGCCTTGGAAGACGGCACGATCGATTGCATCGCCACCGACCACGCGCCGCACTCGCCCGCCAGCAAGGCCACCACGTTCGAGGTCGCGCCATTCGGGATCATCGGGATGGAGACGGCGTTCCCCGTGCTGCACCGCGAGTTTGTGCGGTCCGGGCGGTGGACGATGGCGTTCCTCATCGACAAGATGGCGTGCGCCCCGGCGCGGGTGATGGGCGGGGCATCGGGCGCGAGGGAAACACGCGAGCGCGGCACGCTGCGGCCGGGCTCGGTCGCCGACCTTGTTCTCCTGCGCGAGGGCGGGGCGTACACGTTTGCGGACAAGCATCTGGGCAGCAAGAGCCGCAACTGCCCGTGGCTGGGCGAGACGTTCCACGCGGAGGTCGCGGCGACCATGGCCCAGGGGAAGTGGGCCAAGGCGTTTGCGGCGGACACCGGGAAGTAGGGGTCGCTGTCCTGGATTGGTCCACCGCGATCGGGAGCCCGCGATGTCGTTTGATGTTCCGCCGAAATCCCCGTCGCCCTTTGTCTCTCGCGCCGGGGAGAAGCTCGCGCACGCGCTCACGGCGTTCGGGTTCGATCCCGCCGGGCTGCGGGCCGCGGACTTCGGCTGCAACGTCGGAGGGTTCACCGATTGCCTGCTCTCGCGTGGCGCGGCCCATGTGTTCGCCCTCGATACCGGCTACGGCACGCTGGCGTGGAAACTCCGCAACGACCCGCGTGTGACGGTCATGGAGCGGACCAATGCGCTGCACGCCGCGCCGCCGAGTGAGCAGCAGGGGGGTTTGGTGGACGTGGTGACGATTGATCTGGCGTGGACGCCGCAGCGGCTGGCGCTGCCCGCGGCGCTCAAGTGGCTCAGGCCGGGCACGGGTTCGCGGATCATCACGCTGGTGAAGCCGCACTACGAGGCCAAGGGGGTCGGCGAGGAACTGCCACCCAAAGCGGTGCTCGACGAGGCGGCGGCGGAGCGGGTCCTGGCGAAGGTGATCGGGATGATCGAGACGGACCCGTCGCTGGACCTGGAAATCAAGGGGAAAGTGAAGTCCCCGCTGCTGGGCGGCAAGCAGTCTTCGACGGGGAATCCCGAGTATCTTCTGCTGCTGGCGCGAAAGCAGGCGCTCGAACCTTCGACGATTTCCCCATGACCCTCTCCCACTGGCGACGAACCTCCCGTCTGGGCACGATTGATGTCGATACCGCCGTGGTGGGCGCGGGGGTGGCGGGGCTTTCGGCGGCGCTGCACCTGCAGGACATGGGGGTTACCGGGGTCCTGCTGGAACGTCAGGGCGTGGGGTCTGGCGCGAGTACGCGGAACGCCGGGTTCCTGATGCGCGGGGCCGCCGACAACTACGCGCTCGCAGTGGGTCAGTACGGGCGTCCGGTGGCGCGGGCGTTGTGGCGGTTCACGGAGGAGAACCTGGAACTGCTGCGGGCACGCGGGATTGACTCGATCCCGACGTTTGCGCCCCGCCCGTCGGCGCTGCTGGCGCTGGAGCCTTCGGAGCACGATGAACTCCGGCGGTCGCTCGATCTGCTGAAAGAGGACGGATTCGAGGCCGGGTGGGTGGGGCCAAAGGATGTGGCCGATCACGACGGCGCGTGGCGGACGGGCCGACCGCTGGGAGCGCTCCTGAACCCCGGCGACGCGGTGGTGAACCCGCACCACCTGCTTTCGCACCTCCGGGCGCAGATCAATTGGCCGGTCCATGAACTGCAAGAGGTGGCGGAGGTCCGGTTGGCTGCGGCGTCTGCGGCGCGTGGGGAGCACATCGAGCTGCGGACGCCCGATGCGGTGGTGCGGGCAGACCGGGCGCTGCTGTGTCTGAACGCGTACGCCGGGCTGCTGATGCCGCGGTTCGCAGGGCTGATCGAGCCCAACCGCGGGCAGATGCTGGCGCTGCACGCGCCTGAGTCGGAGCTTCACCTGCGCTCGGCGTACTACGCGAACCGCGGGTCGGAGTATTTCCGGCGTGCGGACGCGGAGACGGTGGTGGTGGGGGGCTGCCGCACGTATCACGCGGATGCGGAGCGCACGTACGACGACCGCACAACGCCGGCGGTGCAAGACGATCTGGAGAAGTTCGCGGAATCGCTGTTTGGGCGCCGGTTCCCGGTGAAGGCGCGGTGGTCGGGGACGATGGGCTTCACGAAGGACCACCTGCCGCTGATCGGGCCGATCCCGGGCTACGCGGAGCGCCTGCACTTCTGCGGCGGGTTCACGGGGCACGGGATGAGCGTGGCCCACAAGGCCACGCTGGTGGCCGTGCGCGTGATGACCGGGTCTGCTGGCGCGGGGGAGAATCCGTTTCCGCTGCATCGCGCCGCAGTGTGAGTGCGTGTGGGGCGTGGTCGGAAGGTTCACGGCACAGTGATTGGCTTGAAGCGGCTCTCCGACGCGCGGGTTGAACTCGGATGGGCTGGCGCGATGCGTTTCCGGCGTGCGACGCGGAGTCCGATATATCGAGAATTCAACGACAGACGTTGACCACAGACCACCTCGCTCGCTCCGGCACCACCCGAAATCGGGGCGGCGTGCAGCCTGTCGAAGCAGATGTAAGTGACTCGATTCATCAGGGAATTCCCTGAAGCCACCCGCCCAGGGGGACGATGACTTGAGTGAATCTTCGGGACACGTCCGCCGTGACGCTGATGGAGGTCCGTTCTTGAGCACGCAAACCCGCTACATGCTGAGCGACGCTGAACGGCAGCGGGTACTCGATGAACTTGACCGGGTTGAGTCCGCGCGCCGGTCAAGCCGCAGGCAATGGGAGCGGCTGGAGTACCGGCTGCGCGGCATCCCGGCGCTGATTGAGCACCCGAACGGGTCGACCGCGCGGGTGCTGGTGCCGACGCGGAACATCTCTTGCGGCGGCATCTCGGTGTTGACCACGTGCTTCCTGCACGTGGGGACCAAGATCACCGTGGCGCTGCCGGACATGAAGGGCTCGCACAAGGCGTGCGCGGGGAAAGTCGCGTTCTGCCGTTTCATCTGCGGACGGGTCCACGAGATCGGGATCGCGTTTGTCGAACAGATCAACCTTGAGGATTTCGAGATGCCCGAGTCGGGCATGACTGGCCCGGACGAGGGGCGCACTGCCGCGACGCGGACGCCCCTCGCCAGGACGGTCGTTGTGGTGAGCGGGCGGGATGTTGAGCGTGTGCTGGCGGTCAACCGGCTTCGGCAGACGGGGCTGATCCCCACCGGCGTGAAGGACCCCGCCGCCGCGCTTGATCGGGTGAGAGCGATCGGTGCATCGGTGGTGGTGGTTGATCTCGCGCTGGGCCCTGAGAAGACGCAGAATCTGCTTGTGTCGCTCTCGGAGTTTGCGCCGATGCTGCCTGTGGTGGGAATGGTGTTCCCCGCCGATCCCGACGCGGCGCGGCGTGCGGTGCAAGAGGGCATGATGGGGTGCGTGGCTGCGCCGCTGGCGCTCGCGGACGTTCACGAGACGATGTCGAAGGCCATCTCGTCGGGTCAGGCGTATCACCCCGCTGAAGGGGCGGCGTCGGGCGCTGGTGGCGCGGGCGATGACGAGGATGCGCCGGCGATGGTGCGGTTCTTCGTGAAGCACTGCGGCGAGATGGCGGGCCAGCTCCGCGAGGCCTTGGGCGAACGCGACCACGCCTCGGCCGCGGCGCTGTGCAAGGGGCTGCAGAACACCGCGCCGGGGTACGGATTTCGCTCTGTGGCGTTCGCGGCGCGTGAGGCGCATGCATCGCTGAACGCCACGGGGTCCACGGACGAGAGCACCGATCGCCTCGCGGCCTTGTTGAATGTGCTGGATCGCGTGGCTCCTCACGTGGGTGTTTCGGCCGAGGCTCCGGTGCCGGCGGAGGAGGGCGCGGGTTCGCAGGATGTCGAGACCGTTGCCCAGCAGGAGGCGGAATCCGAGCCGGTTTCATCGCCAGCGGAAAGTGAATAGACTTCCCCCGTTCGGGCGATCCACCTGATCCCCTTCGGCGTTGTTGTTCACTGGCCTCATACCCAAAGGCTCCGCATGGCCACGACCGTTTCCTGTGCTTCGGGTACCCCTGTTCCTGCGGGCGTCGCGGCCCCGCGATCCGCTTCGGGCCTTAAGCCCGGTGGGACGACGATGCGGGCGCTGGTGAAGGCACGCTCCACCGCGGGGCTTGATTACGTCACCGATCGCCCGCTGCCTCTCAGCGCGTCGGCTCCGGACCTGCCGCGTGGCGAGCCGGGGCCGGGCGAGGTCCTGATCCGCGTGCGCAAGGCCGGTGTCTGCGGGACCGACCGCCACATTTACGAATGGGACGACTGGGCGAAGAGCCGCATCCCGGTGGGGATCGTGACGGGGCACGAGTTCGTTGGGGTGGTCGAGAAACTCGGCGCGGGCGTGAGCAACTGCCAGGTGGGACAGCGCGTCAGTGCCGAGGGGCACATCACGTCGTTCAACGACTACAACTCGCGCACGGGCAACGCGCACATCGCGTCCGACACGCGCATCCTGGGTGTGGACCGCGACGGCTGCTTCGCCGAGCACCTGATCATCCCGGCCTCGAACGTGTGGCCCATGCACGAGGCGATCCCGGACAAGTTCGCGGCGATCATGGACCCGCTGGGCAACGCGGTCCACACGGTGATGAGCGCGGGCGTGAGCACCAAGAGCGTGCTGATCACCGGGGTGGGGATCATCGGGCTGATGGCGGTGACGGTGGCGCGGGCCGCGGGGGCGGCCCGCATCTACGCGACCGACACCAACCCGCGCCGTCTTGAACTGGCCCGCAAGCTTGGTGCCGCTCAGGTCTTCAACCCGCTCACGGATAAGGCGTGGATCGAGCAGGTGCGGCGCGAGACGCGCGGCGACGGTGTCGATGTGCTGCTGGAAATGTCCGGCTCGCCCGTCGCCACTGATCAGGGCTTTACAGCCTTGCGCAACGGCGGCACCGCGGCGCTGCTCGGCATCCCCTCCAAGCCCTTTGCGTTCGATCTCACCAACCACGTTGTCTTCAAGGGGGCCAAGGTGCTGGGCATCAACGGCCGGCGCATGTGGGAGACGTGGTACCAGATGGAGAACCTGCTCGTCAGCGGGCGGCTGGAACTCGAGGAGATCGTGACCCACGAGCTCCCCATGGAGCGGGCGGATGAGGCGTTCCGCCTTATGCAGAGCGGCGAAGGGATCAAGATCGTGCTCAACGTCGGGTGATCGGCCCGCCGCGGCTACGCTGCGTGCATGGCACGATCGCTTGAAGGAAAACCGATCCTGATCACCGGCGCGTCCAGCGGCATCGGGCTGGCGACGGCGCGGGCGTGCGTGGCTGCCGGGATGCCTGTGGTGCTGGCGGCACGGCGTGCCGACCGGCTACGCGAGGCAGTGGGGCAGATTGAGAAGTCTGGCGGGTGCGCGTCGGCGTTCGAGTGCGATGTTGCGGATGAATCGGCGTGCGCCGCTGCGGTGGCGGCGTGCGTGGAGCGGTACGGGTCGATTCATGCTGTATTCGCCAACGCCGGGTACGGGCAGGAGAAGGCGGTCCACGAACTCTCCGGCCACGAGGTGCGCCGGATGTTCGAGGTGAACTTCTTCGGCACGATGTCGGTGGTGCGGGCAGCGCTGGTGCCGATGATGCGGGCGGGGCGCGGGCATGTGCTGGTGTGCTCTTCGTGCCTGGCGCGGATGCCGGTGGTGCGGGCGGGGGTGTACAGCGCGACGAAGGCGGCGCAGCACCATGTGGCGCGGTCGATGCGGATCGAGCTGGCGCCATTTGGGATCGATGTCACCAGCGTTCACCCCATCGGCACGCGCACGGAGTTCTTTGACACGGCCGGGAGCGCGATCGCGGGCAAGGTGCACGCCCGGGGTGCGGACGCGATGCCGTTCATGCAGGACGCGTCGTTTGTGGCGGAGAAGATCGTGCGGTCTCTCCGCCGGGAGAGGCCCGAGGCCGAGGTGTGGCCCGGGATGGCGGCCGGGTTTCTGCGTGGGGTCATGGCGGGGCTGAGTGTGTGGCCAGGGCTTGGCGACTGGGTGATGCGGCGTGCGGAGCGGCGACTGCCGCACTCCGCGGGGCGGTGAGGCCGCCGCGGCTCTACCCTTCGGTCATGAGCAGCACCAGGCAATCGTTCGCTGAGTTCAAGAAGAGCCGCGCCGCCGGGCAGGAGCGGCTGATGGGTGTCGATCACCTCGGGGTCAAGCGGTTTCTGCGGCTTGATTCCGCGACGTACGAGGACGCGTCGAACGAGGGCGGGCTGGACCCCAAAACGAAGGAACTGCTGGGGCTGGTCGCCTCGGCGGTGCTGCGCTGCGACGACTGCATCAACTATCACCTTGAGCAGTGCGTGAAGACCGGCAGCACGCCGAAGCAGATTGAAGATGCGATGAACGTCGCGCTGGTGGTGGGGGGGTCGATCGTGATCCCTCACATGCGGCGGGCGCTGCTGACGCTCGACGAGATCGTGGCGGCCCAGGCGCGCGGGGAACTGTGAGCGGCGGAGCGTCCAACCCGCGTGAGGCCAAGAAGGCGGCCCGGGCCGAGGCGCGGCGGCGGCTGGCGGATGTCGATGCCGGGCAGGCCCGCGAATGGTCGGCGCGGGTGTGCGAGCGGCTTGGAGCGCTCGTGCGAGAACGG
>CAYZFW010000133.1:0-6994 GCA_964477615.1 uncultured Phycisphaeraceae bacterium
TCGATGCCGACGGCTGTCTTGACCTTGTCACGCTGAACAACGGAACGGCGGTGTGGCTTCTCTCCAACGGCAACGACCGAGTTGACCGCACATTCGGCTCGGGCCTGATCCTCATCAGAGGCGACTGCACCGTGAATCCGCCGCGGTTCCAAGTCTCCTCTGCCGCTGGGGAAGCCACGTTCAACACGAGCGACTTCCTCATGACCCAATGGGCCGGGGACTCGGACGGCGACGGCCTTCCCGAACTGGCTGTCAACCGCAGTGCGTTTCCGACTGCGTACACCGGCGTGGGGACCAACGGTGGGACCGGTTACTCGCTCGTGTTCAGGAACCTGGGTGGACGCTTCGATTTCACCAAGCCCCTTCATCTCATCGGCTCCGACACGACACCTTTCACGGCAAGATGGACCGTGCTCGACCTCAATGGCGACGGAGTTCGTGAGTTGTACACAACGACGGCCGCCGGGTTCGCCCGGTTCAATCCGGTCCCCATCTCGAACGCGCCGCTGGCCCTCCCGCAGTTCTGGGATCAGGCCTACGCGCTCTCGGCCTCGTTGATCCCGGTTTACAACTACCCGCTGCCAACGACGAACTACTCGGCTTCGAGCGGGAATGGGACATTCTCGCCTGCCGACAATCTGATGCGATTCGATGCCGATGGGGACGGCTCATCCGATCTTGTCTTCTACGAGAACTACCGGAATCTCACTGTCGGTGGACCGGGGCCTTCAAGGATCACGGTTCGCCGCGACGATGGCAGCGAGATTCGCTCGGAGACACCGGTTCGCATGACCGCGGTTTCGGCGATCGATTTCGACGGAGACGGCGATACCGACATCATCGGGATCGAGTGGCCCGGACCGCGAGAGAGCGGCGCACCGCCTTGCGGGTGCTATTCCTGGAGTCCAACGGACTTCTGTGAGTGCCGCGGACCAACCCGCCTGATGCTCCTGAGCAACGATGGTCTTGGCGGCTTCTCTGCGTCTGATCCAGTCATGCCGTTTCCAGCAGTGTCAGATCCTCTTTTTGGACGACGGTCCATCCTGCGAACAACAGATGTCACTGGCGATCGTGTGCCCGATCTGGTTGCGATCCACCCACCTCTCTCGCAGATCTTCGTGTACCCGGGCGGCTCTCAGGGTCTTGCCACGTTTTCGCTGGTCAGTTCGATCGGGCCCGCTGGGCCGGTGGGCTTGAACATCGCGGAACTCCATGACCTCGACAGAGACGGTAATTTGGACTATGTGTTCGCGATGAGTGCACACAACGTAACAAGCACGGAAATGGTCTTTCCTGACCAAATCGGGGTCGCGATGAACGATGGCACCGGACGATTCATCCCCACCCAGTCTGGGCCTCATATCCTCGGGACACTCGGCGTGAGCGCCGCTGACCTTGACGGCGACCGTGACGCCGACCTCGTCTACGCCGACATCCAAAGCCTACTCACCATCTCGCTCAACCGGACCCCGGCTCCGCCGTGTCCCGCCGATTTCAACAGCGACGCACTTGTGTCGACCCCCGATCTGACGTTCTTCCTTGGCAGGTTTGGTCAGCCGGTGACACCGGGTTCACTCGCGGCGCGTGCTGACTTTGATTCGAGTGGATCGGTCGACATGCAGGACCTGGTGCACTTCCTCGGTCGCTTCGGCAGCCGTTGCCCGTAACGCGGAATGCCCCAGCGCATACGATTCGTTGTGAGCGCCCCCCCCACCACCACCTCCACCTCCACCCTCAAATCCCTCCGCCGCATGGCGAAGGAGAGCCAGCCCTTCGCCTGCCTCACCTGCTACGACGCCACCACGGCCCGGTGGTTGGAGCGGGCCGGCGTTCATGTACTCCTCGTGGGCGATACGGCGGCGGAGGTGGTGCTGGGCCTGCCTTCCACGATCCACATGCCGCTGGAGATTTCCCTCGCTCTGACGGCCGCCGTGAAACGGGGTGCCCCGCGCACCCTGGTCATGGGCGACATGCCGTTCATGTCGTACCAACTGAGCGAGGATGAGGCGGTGCGGAATGCGGGGCGGTTTCTCACCGAGGGGTTGGCGGACGTGGTAAAGATCGAGGCCGATGCGTCGTTCGCCGGTGTGGTGGCGAAGATGACCCGCGCCGGGGTTCCGGTGTGCGGGCACGTGGGGTGCCGTCCTCAGCGGGCCGCGATGACCGGCGGGTACGCCTCGACAGGCCGAACGGCGGAAACCGCCAGGCAGGTGATCGACGACGCGAAGGCGCTCGCGGATGCCGGGGCGGTCATGTTGCTCGTGGAGGCGGTGCCGGGCGAAGTGGCGGAAGGGATCATCGCGACGTGCCCGGGTGTGCCGCTGATCGGCATCGGTGCCGGGCGCGGGTGCCACGGGCAGGTGCTCGTGCTGCAGGACCTTCTGGGCCTCTCGGCGTGGCAACCGGGGTTCGCATCGCCCGTGGCCAAGCTGGGCGAGGAGATCGAAAAGGCCGGGCGCGAATGGGTGACGCGCGTCGCCGAGCGGCGGGTCACGGATCACCGGTTCGAGATGGCGGACGCCTCCGCGGGCAAAGCGAAAAGTGAAAAGTGAAAAGCGAGAAGTCGGAGAGTGGATGGAGGCGGAACCAGGGGGTCCGGGGGGAAGGGTGCCACGGGTTGGCTTCCGAGACAACCCGTGCGGAACACTCCTTTTCCCATGGATTCCGCTGGATTTCCTCGATTTCGACTGAGACCCCTGAAACGCCGATGATGGGAAAGGCGAACAATGATGGGCGGGCGAGGTTCGAGGCTCGCCCTTCTCACCGCCCCGCCGCTCCCACTTGCCTTCCCCGCAACCCAAGGTGAACCCATGCGTCGATTCACGTCTGTGCTGCCCGCGATGCTGGTGCTGCTGGTCGCCGCCCTGACCCTGTGGGCGGGGCCGGCGCTCGTGCAGTCGATGCAACTGGCTCGCGTCGCCTCGGTCATGACCGTGGCCGAGACACGCCTCGACGGCGGCGAGACGGCGGTGGCGCTCGATGCGCTCCAGCAGGGCACGCGGGCCGTTGCCGACGCCGTGCTACCGGGAGTGGTCCACATCGACGTCACCATGCCGCTGTCGGAAGAGCAGGCCGACGCCCTGCGCCAGCGGTTCGGGCCTCGCGGCGCCATCCCTCCGGGCCACCCTGGAATCCCTTCCACCGGCTCGGGCTGGGTGTACGACGCGGCGGGTCACGTCATCACCAACGCGCACGTGGTGAAGGACGCCGAGACGATCAAGGTCGAGATGCACGATGGGCGCGTGTACGACGCGCAGGTGGTCGCGCGCGACGACGCAACGGACGTCGCCGTGCTCGCCATCGACACCACGCAGCAGGGCGGCGGGCCGGTGTTCCCGCTGCGCCGTGCGTCGAATCAGCCGGTCTATGTCGGAGACCGCGTGTTCGTGTTCGGCTCGCCGTTCGGCTTCAAGTTCTCCATGAGCCAGGGCATCGTCTCGGCGCTGGGTCGCAGCGAGGCGGCGTCGTGGGTGGGGATGATGGGCGGGTACACCAACTACATCCAGACCGACGCCGCGATGAACCCGGGGAACTCCGGCGGGCCCATCGTCAATACCCGCGGCATGGTGATCGGGATGAACACCGCCATCGCCAATAGCCGAACAGAGTCAGACCGCGGCTCGCCCGGCCAGGGCCAGAATGCCGGGCTGGGCTTTGCGATCCCCGTCGACACCGTCGACGCCATTGTCGAGCAGCTCATCTCGGCCAACGTCGTGATCCGCGGGTTCCTGGGCGTGACCATTCAGGAACTGACGCCCGAGTACGCCGCAGCGCAGGGTTACGTCGGCCGCGGCGTGCTCATCGGCGGGCGCGAGGAGATAGACCCCGCTCTGCCCGCCGGGAAGGCCGGCATCAAGCGCGGCGACATCATCACCTCCATCGAGGGCAAGAGCATCGCCGACGGCGACGTGCTTCGCTCGATGATCTCCGTCCGCCGCCCCGGGCAGACGGTCACGCTGGGCGTCTGGCGTGACGGGAAAGCCCAGGAAATCCGGGCCAAACTCGGCGCGGCGTACACGCGCCGCGAAGGCCCCGGCTTCTTCCGCCCCGTCCCCATCCCAGGCGGAGACGAGATGACCATGGACAAGCTCCGCGCGTGGGTGAAGGGTGAGACCGCGAAAGAAGATCGCCAGCCGATGCCGGCCGAGTAGTGATCGTCGGTTCTTTCGGAAGAAACCAAACGCTCAGTGCGGCGCAGGCTCGCCGTGCGCCGCGCCGTGAGCCGCCTCGGAAGCCCCGTGGCCTTCACTCGCCGCAGGGTGCGCCGGCGGGGTGGTTTCGTGGTCCGGGGCATGCTTGCCAGGAGCCGCGTGATCGTCTGACGCACCGTGTCCGGCCGGCTCGTGACCGGACGATGAATGACTCGCAGATGCCGCGTGATCATCGCCGTGCCCCGCGTCGTGCTCACCGGTCTTTCCCCCCGCGTGCGGATCACCATGAGACTTCGGCGCCGGCTCGGTGCTGTGGAGCGCCGGGGCGTCATGCGCCGGAGGCGGCAGCACCGGCTGGTGGATGAAGAGCATGTACGCCCACACCGCCGCGGCGTTGAAGATCGTCACCGCCGCGAGGTAGGCGACGATATCGCGTGCGCTCACGGGCAGCAGCGCCAGCGGGGCGGCGATGAGATCGCCGGCCTTGCGGACGGGGGCTTTCACCTTGGCCAGCAACGGACGCAACGCCGCCCACGCGGGCTGCTTCTTCTGTTCGGCCGCGGCCGGCGCGGGTTGGGCTGTCGTCGCGTGTGCGGCCGCCGCGCGTGTGGCGTTCGACGTGGCCCCCGTTGTCGTGTGAGCCGAAGCGGGTGCTGGGGTTGCCTGCGTCGCGTGCGCGGCGGCGCTGGGTGACGGCACCGCTTCCGCCGGTGCTTCCGTGACCATGTCGCCAGCAGAGCCGGCGGGCTCAGACGCTGGAGCCTCCTCCACAGGAGCAGACGCCGGCGGCGGCGCTTCGGCCACACGCGACGCTTCCTCCAACTCTTCCGCTTGGGCCGCGAGCGCCGCGTCCAGGTCCTCGGCGTTCAGTTCCGCACCGGGCGCGGGCTCGGCGGCGGGCGCTTGCGCGGCGGCTTCAACCGGCGGAGGGGTCGCAGATGCACCGCCCGAGTTGGTCCAGTGGGCTTTCGCCGTGTCGGGCTTCGCCAACGCGTGCGGAGAAGCAGAGTCGGCCTCCGCAGCCGCGGCGAGCGCGGGCTTGACCGGTTCGACAACCGGTGCCGCGGCCTGTTCGTTCGCGGATGAGGTGGCCTCGGGCTGCGCCGGCGGGTCCTCGGGCGGGACGATCCGCTCGAGCGCATCGCCCGCTTCCTTCAGCGCTGCGTCGAGCTCCGCAGCCAATGTGCTCGCCTCGTCGACAGCCTGCTCGGCGGCGTGAGGCGTGGTGATGACCGCCTGCGTTGCCGCGTCGGACGGCTCCGGGCTGCTCGGCGCAGGCGCGGGAGCTTCGAGCGGTGCCGGGACGGCATCGCCCGCGAGCGCCGGCACCTCCGATGTCGTGGAAGCCTCGGATTCGTTCAGCGCCGCCTCGAGCGCTTCGTCCAGCGCATCGATCGCCTGCGAAACGGGCTCCTCGGGGAGCGCGTCCTGAACATCGTTGGCTGCGGCGTCGGGTACTGAAGCGGCTGTCGCGGTCGCCGGCTCCGTCGCCTCGTCGGCAACTTCCGGAGCCGCGGCCGGCGGGGAAGGCGGCACCGGGTCCGCACCATCGTCCGAGATCAGCGCGCCGGGTGTCACGCCCGACATCGCCGCCGCGTCGCGCACCTTGGCCAGGAGCTTCTGGCTCGGCTCGACCGTCCGCTCGCGCTCATCCGCGGCGCGCTCGGCGGCCCGCCGCGGGGCATCGCCCCACGGGTCGGCGGCGGCCGACGCTTGTTCGATCTCGCCCAGCAGCGCCTCGATCTGTTCGGTGAGGTCCAACGAGCCGGTATCCGCGCCGCCGCCACCATCGAGCGCCGCGATGTCGCGCGCCGCGTCTGCTCCGCGCAGCACTTGCGCGCGCGGATCGGTCTGGCGCGGGTTGTCGCTGCTGGTCTGGGCCATGCGGTGGTCCGCCGGGAGACTTGGGGGCGTGACCGGTTTTCCTCTGATTCCGGGAGACGAACCCGCTCGCGGGTCCAAGAATGATGATCGACCCTGCCCGCTCCGGACTCAAGTCCGGTGAGCGTTTGGGGCGGCGGGAAGGCGCAGCGGCCCCGATTTCGTGCCCCGGAACAGGTGGTTCTCGGGCGTTGCGAGGCGAAACCGCAGGAACGGTACGCTGCCCGACCATGGCCAGGATCACGCTCATGCTGGACGAGGGCACCCTCGGCGGCCCCTTCTCACCGAACGCCGCCACGCTGACGGTGTCGCGTGAGGAGGCCCAGCACGCCGTGAGGGTGAAACGGGCCGAGGTGGGCGAGCGCGTGCGGCTGCTCGACGGCACCGGGGGCGTTGGCATCGGCGAGGTGGTCGCCGTCCGCCCGGACCTGGTGGTGCGCCTGCTTGAATACCGGATCGAACCGCCCGCCCTGCCGCGGGTGGAAGTGTGGAGCGCCACCCCGAAGGGCCCGCGCCTTGAGGACATGATTGAACAGTTGTCCCAAGTAGGCGCGGCGCTGTGGCGTCCGCTTGAGACGGAGTTCGGCGTCGTCGAGCCGGGAGAGGGCAAGATGGAGCGCTGCCGGCGCGTCGCGAGAGAGAGCGCCAAGCAGTGCGGGCGTGCGTGGATCATGGAGATCGGCGAAGCAGCAGCGCTTGACGACGCGGCCGCAGGACGCGCGGTGATCTTCGGCGACGCTGCCGCGGACACTGGCGCGGGCACGCCGCGCGGAGCGCCGCCCTGGCAAGGCCACGCGTGCGTGCGTCTACTGATCGGCCCTGAGGGCGGCTTCTCAGCACGCGAGGTGGAACGTCTGCGAGAAGCGGGCGCGGTCGGCACCCGCTTCGGCCCCCATGTCATGCGCATCGAGACTGCGGCGGTGGTCGGTGCCGGCGTGATCCTGAGCGCAACGTCGCACCAG
>CAYZFW010000134.1:0-6987 GCA_964477615.1 uncultured Phycisphaeraceae bacterium
GTCCGACGCGAGCTTGACGGTGATCTCGTAGTGGTCGACGCGCTTGATGGCCGCGGGCAGGCGGACATCGCGAGCCTTCACGCCGTAGCCGGCCTTGACCAGCGCCTCGGCGACGTCCTGCTGCGTGACCGAGCCGTAGAGCATGCCCAGGTCGTTGCACGAGCGCACGACCTCGATCTCCACGCCCTCGAGCCGCTCGACGAGCTTTTCCTTATCGGCACGCTGGCGGGCCACCTCGGCCTCCGCCTCGGCCCGGCGCTGCGACAGGGCCTTGATCTTCTCCTCCGAGGGCTCGGTCACGAACCCGTGCGGCAGGAGGTAGTTGCGGGCGTAGCCGGAACGGACGGTGACGACGTCGCCGACGATGCCGAGCGAGTCGACGTTTTCAGTGAGAAGGAGAGTGACGGTCTTGGGCATGAAACGCTGTCCTTTCTTGCGGAAAGTTGAGGAGCCGGGGACTCTCGAACACCGAGAGGCGGCCCCAACGGGGGGGGAGTCGAGTCTTGGGTCTTGGGTCTTGGGTCTTGGGTTGCTGGTTCCGAGAGGTGGGCGTGCTTGCCCCTGCTCAAGACTCAAGACCCAAGACTCAAGACTGAATCAGAACGGGATATCTTCCTCATTCATGGGTTCGTGCGAAGGGCCGGGGGGCGCGGACTGCTGCGAGCCCGCGGGGGCGCGGTTGCCGTAGGAGCGGGTCTGCACCTCGCCCCCGCCCCCCCCGCCGCCGCCGCCCGATCCGCTGCCTCCGCCAGAATCGATGAACTGGAACGAATCGACGACGACCTTGAGCTTGGACTGCTTGCTGCCGTCCTTGCCTTCCCACTGATCAAGCCGGAGCGACCCTTCGATGAAGACGGGGCGGCCCTTCTTGAGGTACTGGTTCATCACCTCAGCGGTGCGACCGAAGGCGTCGCAGTCGACGAAGGTGACTTCCTCTTTCTGCTCGCCGCTGGCGGTCTTGTACTTGCGGTTGATGGCCAGACCGAACTTCGCGATGGCCATCTGGCTGGCCGTGTGGCGCAGCTCGATGTCGCGGGTCAGGTTGCCCATCAGCATGACTTTGTTGAGGTTGGGCATGGGAGGCCTCCAGGCGAAGGGGCAGGAAGATCGTGAACAGTACGCGGTGGGAGGCAGGCTGGAAGCCTGCCCCACCGATATCAGGCGTTGGCCGTCTCGGGCGTGCCGGTGCGGAGCTGGGACTCGGTGGCGAGGTCCTGACGGGCGTCGGCGGCCTTCATCTCGTCCATCGAGAGGTGATCGCAGCGGGTGATGAGCACGCGCATGATCTTCTCCGACAGGTTGCAGTCGCGCTCGAAGCCGCCGAGGTTGGCGGGGTCCGCGGAGAAATACGCGAGGATGTACGTCCCGCGCTTGTTCTTCTCGATCTCATAAGCGAGACGACGCTCGTCCCACTTCTTCATCGCGATCACCTCGGCGTGGGCGCGCTTGAAGAGCTCGTTGATGTGGGCCAGCGTCTCGCCCAGCTGCGCCGACTGCGCCTGGCCGAGAAGGAACATCACCTCGTAGTTGAACTTCCGGCCTTTGCTCGCGTTGCTCATGTTCGTTCGTGCCTTTCTGAGCCGCCCCCGGTTCTGTTGGGGGCGGGCGGGGTGTCGCTAGGGGCGGGCTTCCGGCCTGCATTCCGAGACACGCCGCGTGGACTCTGGATTCCCGCCGGGAACTTCCCGGCGGTGGTTGGTTCTGGATTCTTGATTCAGGACAGGCGGGACGCCTGTCGTTCGGATTCAGATTCGATCACACTCGATTCACCGGCGGGACGCCCGCCTCTCGTTCCTGTTGCGCGCCCCGCGCCGCATCCTCCGGCTCCCGACGAGGCGGCTTCGGCCTCGGCGGTGGAGCGTTATGGATGTTCATCGCCGCGTCCATGCCGCGCTTCAGCCACGTGTCGCACGCGTCGGCGGCTTTCACCAGCGACGGCTCGACCTTGGGCCACTGCTCCTCGCTGAACTTCCCCAGCACGTAGTCCGCCTGCGGGATGATGCCGGGGGCATCGATGCCGACGCGGAGCCTGGGATAGTCCGACGTGCCGAGGCACCTTTCGATATCGCCCAGACCGTTGTGCCCGCCCGCCCCGCCCTCGGGGCGGAGACGGATCGAGCCGCACGGCAGCGCGATGTCATCCACGATCACCATCAGGTCGGCCCTGGGGTTGAGCTTGTAGAAACGAACCGCCTCGGCGACCGACTGGCCCGAGCGGTTCATGTAGTTCAGCGGCTTCATGAACAGACACTTGTCGTCGGCCGCGGCCGCGCCCGTCTGCCCTGCGTCGCCGGTGTGGCACACGAAGGGCAACCGGGCCTCGACCACCGCGGCGGCGAACTTCGAGCGCGCAATCTCCGAGGCGGCGTGACGGGCGATGAGCCTGTCCACCACCATGAAGCCGGCGTTGTGCCGGGTGCGCTCGTATTGCGAGCCTGGGTTGCCGAGTCCGACGATGAGTTTCATGAAACCGATGAGGCTCCTTGAGTGATCGAAACACGCGGTGAGGAATGGCACGCCCGGGAGCACCGGCAGGACGCCGGTGCCACCGGGGCCAGGGATTACTTCTTCTTGTCGCCGCCCTTGGCGTCCTTGGCCGGGGCAGCGCCCTTCTTGTCGCCAGCCGCGGCCTCGCCCTCGGCGGGCTTCTTCGCGGTGATGACCTCGGGCGAAGCGGGAGCGCCGTCCACCGCAGCCGCCTCGGCCGTCGGAGCGACCTCTTCCTTGGCGATCTGGATCGCGGCGACGATGTCGTGCGGATCGGACGCGAGTTCGACGCCCGAGGGCAGCGTGATCTCCGCCGCGCTGATGGCGTGGCCGACATCGAGCTGCGAGATGTCCACGTCGACGTGGTCGGGCAGGGCGAGCACGGTGCATCGCACGGTGACGAGCGCGGTGGGGTGCAGGAGAATGGCGCCGGCCTTCTTGAGGCCGATCGACTCGCCCACGAGCTTCACCGGCACCTTGGACTCGATCTTCTCATCGAGGCTCACGCGGGCGAGGTCGATGTGGACGATGTTCGTGCCCAGGTAATCAAACTGCAGGTCCTTCAGAATGACGGTCTCGTCCTTCTGGCCCGACTGCTTGACGGTGAACACGCGCTCGCCGCCGTTGATGTACCGGATGGCGCTGCGGGCGTCGAGGGTGACGTGGCTGGGCTCCTGCCCGTGCCCGTACATGACGGCGGGGAGACGGCCCGAGGCGCGCTCGCGCTTGGCGTAGCGGCTGCCGATCTTGCTGCGGGACTGAACTTCGAGAACGTGTGCGACTTTCATGGGATGCTCCGTATCGGTCTTGGGGTCTTGTGTCTTGGTTCGTATGGGTTTGCCGTGCACGATGCGGTGTGTGCTGTGCGCCGGATTGGTTTCAACTCGATGCTGTCTTGCCTGATGCCCAGTGCCCGATGCCTGGTGCCTTCTTCTTTACCTCTTGCTCTCCGCGAACCGCTTGAACAGCGCGGAGATCGATTTGTTCTCGTGGATGTGCCGGATGGCGTCGGCGAAGAGCTTGCTCACGCACAGCGTCACCACGCGCTCCCGGATCGGCGACACCCGCTGCTCGTGCGGGATCGTGTTCGTCACGATGATCCGATCGATCTGGGATTTCTTGATCCGCTCAACCGCCGGGCCGCAGAACACGCCGTGCGTCGCGGCGACGATGATCCGGCTCGCCCCCGCCTCTTTCAGCACCCGCGCGGCTTCGCAGATGGTCCCCGCGGTGGACACCATGTCGTCGACCATCAGCACCGTCCGCCCCTTGACGGAACCGACGATCTGCGACGCCTGGACCTCGCTGCCGCTGATGCGCTTCTTGAAGGTGATCGCCAGGTCGCCGCCGAGGAAATCCGCGTATCCCGTCGCCACCTTGACGTTGCCGACATCCGGCGAAACCACCACCACGTCGCCCAGCTCGGCCCGGATGCTCGTGAGGTAATCCGCGAACACCGGCGCGGCGGCGAGGTGGTCCACCGGAAGGTCAAAGAACCCCTGAATCTGTGCGGCGTGCAGGTCAAGAGCGACCACGCGGTCGAAGCCGGCCTCGGTGATGAGGTTCGCCACAAGTTTCGCCGTGATCGGCGTGCGCCCGCGTTCCTTGCGGTCCTGACGCCCGTAGCCGAAGTACGGGATGACCGCAGTGATCCGCTTGGCGCTGCTCCGCCGCAATGAGTCGGCGAAGATCAGCAGTTCCATCAGGTTGTCGTTCACCGGCTCGCACGTGCTCAGCACCACGAAGCAGTCGCGCCCGCGGACGTCCTCTTCGATGTGCGAGATCAGTTCGCCGTCGGGGAACACCTCGGTCCGCGCCGTCCCCAGCGGCAGCCCCAGGTGCTCGCAGATTCGGCGCGTGAGGTCGATCTGGTTGCGCCCCGCGAAGACCTTGAGTTCGCCGTTGTTCTCTGTCATCGGGCTCCCCCCACTGCGTGCGGCTTCGTGCCGGACAGACGGGCGCGGAGCACCGCGTCCACTTCCGCGAGCTGTTCCGGCGTGTTGATGCTCAGCACGTCTTCCGGCGGCACCGCGTCGATCACCTCCACGCGCCCGCCCTTCTCCATCATCAGGCTCGGCACGTCGGTGATGTAGTACTCGCCCGACCCTTCGTTCCGCTTCACGCGCTCGAGAGCCGAGAAGAGGTCCGTGGTGCGGAAGCAGTAGTACGAAGGGTTGACCTCGCGGATGGCCTTCTGCGCTGGCGTGCAGTGCTTCTCTTCCACGATCCCGGCGAACCGCCCCGCCGCGTCGCGCGTGATGCGCCCGTAGCCGGAGGGATCGTCGATCACGCTGGTGGCCATGGTCGCAATCGCGCCAGTCGAACGGTGGCGTTCCAATAGAGCCTTCAGTGTCTCGGCCCGGATCAGCGGGCCATCGCCCGCCAGCACAAACACATCCCCCTGCGGCGGAACAAACAGCGACTGAGCACACCGAACCGCGTGCCCCGTTCCGAGCTGCTCGTCCTGAATCGCGTACTCGACCGTCACGCCAGGGTGGGCAAACCCCGCCAGCCGCGCCTTCACGACGTCCCGCTGGTACCCCACGACGACGACGATGCGGGTACACCCGGCCTCCGCACACGCCTTGGCCACCCAGTTCACCATCGCCTGGCCGCAAACCTCATGCGCAACCTTCGGCAGGTCGGAACGCATCCGGGTGCCTTTACCGGCGGCGAGGATGATGGCGGAGAGGGGTTGCAAGAGGGAAGTGTTCAAGTGGACGAGTGGTCGAGAGAGTCGATTCCTGATCCGCACCAGTGCCCAGTGCCTGATGCCCAGTGCCTTCTTCAAGAACAGGCCCGCATGGATTCGAACCATGACTAAATGAACCAAAATCACTTGTGCTACCGTTACACCACGGGCCTAACGAGTCATCGCTTGTGGTGTGATCGAAACGCGGGCTTCAGACATCCTCAGACAGCACCCCGGCAGGGGGTGACACGAACGCAGACCGGGTGCGGTTCGCATTCGAGCACGGTCGGTGCGAACACCAGACCGCCAGAGGGCGAAGCCGCGGCGAACCCGATTCCCCTGGGCTTGGACCTGTCGATCAGCCGCGGCTGACAGACCCTTGTCCGTGCCTCGCTTCCCGCCGGTCATATCGCGGGTCGCTCGTCACGGTCGGCCCCGTTGGGGATGGGGGGAGGGATGATAGCCGAAGCACGCCCGAAAGGCAATGCAAGCCCGAAAATGTTCGGGCGTTGTTCACCCCTCAAGCACCACCCGTCGACCCTCCAGCCAAGCCGAGGCCAGCTCCCACACCCTCTCGGCCGACAGGACGCAATCGGAAGGGGCGGAGGCAAATGTCACTCGTTCCTCACCGTCCCCTGCACCCGTCGTTGAAACGCCGTAGGCCGGCAGGATCACCCATTCCACCATCGGACCCAGCCGTTCCATGATCCGGGGGATGTGATCCTCCGAGTGGGCCAGCATCTCCGGTTCGAGCATGGACACGGGGTCGAGCAGCAGCCCGATCCCGTCGCCCCCGCCCCCAACGTCCGCCAGGAACCGGGCACAGCGCTGTGGGTCGTTCAACACGTGCCGAGCGTGGGGACGCAGCAGCCATCGGGTTTGTTCGTGTTCGATCCGTTCCCGCGCGGCCGTGAGCCGAGCTTTCAGTTCCTCGTACGCCGACGGAAGCCAGGCCCGCGGGTCCCGCTCCCACGGCCCATCGCCCATCCAGCCGGACCACATCGCCAGCGGCAGGCCCGACGAGGACGGCACCGCTTCACGGAGGAGGTTCGCGTCCGTCCATGCCGCACAGGATTGCCGGTTGCTGTCTTGGAGATTCCGCACTTCGGCCTCAATACGAAAATGCCAGATCAACCGCGGGCCGCGCACGCCGCGTGGGCCGCGCCTGCCCAATTCACTTCCGCACGGTAGCATCCCCGCATGAACAAGTTCATCGCCGGTTGCGCCTGCGAGTTCGTCGGCACCTTCGCCCTCATGTTCGTCGGCGGGGCCGCCATCCTCCATAACTACGACAACGGCAACATCATCGCCGTCGCCCTTGCCCACGGCCTGATCCTCAGCGTCATGGTGACGGCGGTGATGCACATCTCCGGGGGTCAGTTCAACCCGGCGGTCTCCATCGCTCTGGCGCTCATCCGCCGCCAATCCTGGGGCCAGGCCGCCGCGTGGACCGTCGCGCAGGTGCTCGGCTCGGCGCTGGCAGCGAAACTCCTCACTCTCCTCTTCCTCCCCACCAGCGTCGAAGCCGGAAAACTCGGCGCCACGCTCGGCTCACTCTCGAACGACACGGACCTCTGGCGGCTCTTCGCCTTCGAGGCCCTCGCCACCTTCTTCCTCATGTTCACGATCATGGGCAGTGCCGTGGATTCCCGTGGCGTCGGCGGCAGCCGTGCCGTGGGTGGCTTCGCGATCGGGCTCTGCGTCGCCGCGTGCATCCTTTGCTTTGGGCCCCTCACCGGCGCCTCGATGAACCCCGCTCGCAGTTTCGGCCCCACCCTCGTCGGCGGCTACTGGGACGTCCACTGGGT
>CAYZFW010000135.1:0-6962 GCA_964477615.1 uncultured Phycisphaeraceae bacterium
CTGGTCGAGCTCGGCGCCGACGATCTCGCGCTGGATTTCCCGGTCATCTACGCCGCGGGGCGCGACGGCTGGGCCAGCACCGACTGGAAGAACAAGACCGAGAACATGCGCGACCTGTTCGAGGCGATCGTCGAGAACGTGCCGGAAGCGCAGGGCGACCCCGAGGCCCCGCTGCAGATGCTCGTCACCAGCCTGGACTACTCCGAATACGTCGGACGCATCGGCATCGGGCGGGTGTTCAACGGCGTGATCAAGCGCAACACCACATTCGCGGTGCTCGACCGCAACGGCGAGCGGCGCAATGCCAAGGCGTCCAAGCTCATGGCCTTCTCGGGCCTGGGGCGCGTCGAGGTGGAGCAGGTGGAGGCGGGCGATCTGTGCGCCGTCATCGGCGTGGAGAACATCGACATCGGCGACACGCTGGCCGATCCGAACGATCCCAAGCCGCTGCCGCCCGTCAAGGTGGACGAGCCGACGCTGACGATGGTGTTCCGCGTGAACGATTCGCCGTTCGCCGGACTTGAGGGCCAGTACGTCACCAGCCGGCAGATCCGCGACCGGCTGCTGAAGGAGTGCGAGCACAACGTCGCGCTGAAAGTAGAGTTCGGCGCTGGCGACGAGTTCCAGGTCTCCGGGCGCGGCCTTCTGCACCTTGGCATCCTCATCGAGAACATGCGGCGCGAGGGCTTCGAGCTCGGCGTCGGCAAGCCCAAGGTCATCACCAAGGAAATCCACCACACCCTGCACGAGCCCATCGAGTACCTCGTCGTCGATGCGCCCAACCAGCACGTCGGCGCGGTGATGGAACTCGTCGGGGCCCGCGGCGGCATCCTCGAAACCATGGAACCCCGCGGCGACACCCTCACCCACATGGAGTTCGAGATCGCTTCGCGCGGACTCATCGGCCTCCGTTCGCGGCTTCTCACCAGCACCCAGGGCGAGGCCATCATGCACCACGCCTTCGAGCGCTATGCGCCGGTGCAGGGCGAACTGCCGGGCCGCGGCCAGGGCGTGCTCATCTCCCTCGACGCCGGGACGGCCACCGCCCACTCCATCGAGGCGATGGCTGAGCGCGGCGTCATGTTCGTCGAGCCGCAGGACAAGGTCTACGCGGGCATGATCATCGGCGAGCACAACCGCGACAACGACCTGGTGGTCAATATCACACGCGCGAAGCAGCTCACGAACTTCCGCGAAGCCACCAAGGAGGCCTTCGTCCGCCTGAAGGCCCCGCGGAAGATGTCGCTTGAGCAGTGCCTCGAGTACATCGAGGAGGACGAACTGGTGGAGATCACCCCCACCAGCGTCCGCCTGCGCAAACGCCTGCTCGACGAGAACGCCCGCAAGAAAGCCGACCGTGCGGCCAAGGACCGCGCCGCGGCCGCGACGGCCTGAGTCCGGGGGCGTGTGCCCGGCCTTACCAGTTGCCCTCGTAGAAGAACCGCTCGCGGACGATCTTGTCGCCCTTCACGGTGTAGACACCGACCTCCTCGAGGGTGGTGCGTTTGCCCGTGGACTTCGGCGTAACTTCGAAAGTGAGGTGGACGGCGAACTCGTCGGGGCCGTTGAAGTACGGGCCGCGGACCCTTTCGCCGTGGATCTCGTTCGCGGCGGCCCAGCGCTCGGACTTCTGGATGACAGGGCCCTGCCCCTTGGTCTCCTTGCCGTCGCCCTCGACCGAGACGATGTCGGGGTGGTACATCGTCTTCATCACGTCGAAGTTGCGGCCCTGGTTGCAGAGTTCGACGAACTGCTTGGCGAGTGTCTGAATGGACATTGTGGCGGATTTCCTTGTGGGTCTAGAGGTGGATGATTCGGTCGGCGGCATGACCCCGGGCGTCGGCGCGGACGGGCCTGCGTGTTTTCGGCGTGCTCATGTCACCGCGGGCAATCGATGGATCGAGACTCAGCCCGACCCGGGGCGGACCTGCAGCGACTTGAGGAACTCGATCACGGCGTCGCGGTCGCCCGCCGGGAGCGCCTCGAAGTTCTGCCTCGAGACCGCGGCGTCGCCGCCGTGGGCCCAGATGGCCTCGGTGAGCGTGGTGAGATCGCCGCGGTGGCCGTAGGGCGCGGTGCTGCCGACATCCCAGAGTTTGCGCGTGAGAAACTGGTTGGTGGGCCTGGGCTGGGCGGGGATGGTGAAGTCTGCGGGGTTCGCGAAGCCAACGAGCGAGCCCTGCGGCACCACCTCGTTGTTGAAGTGCTGCGTCGCGGGGTCGGTGAGGTTGTGGCGCTTAAGGTCGGTGAAGGGCCGGATGATCGCGGTGTTGGCGGCGCGGCCGCGCTCCAGCACGGGCTTCTCGCCGTCGCGTGTCATGTCGAAGCGGAAGACCCGCGAGACGTCCGCGGGGGTGATGTTGCCCGGCGGGTTGAAGGGGTTGGGCTCGGTGAAGTCGCGGCTGTTGAGAGTGAACGAGGGCACATGGCACGCCGTGCAACCGATGTTCGCGAACACCACCTGCCCGCGCCGGGCGGCGTTGGCCCTTGCGCGGTCCTTCGGCAGCACCTGGCCGGGGACGTTGAGCGCGGCCTGGAAAATCGCGATGGCGGTCATGTCGCCCGCGGTGAGTTCGTTGGAGACGCCGTCCTGATCAAGATCCTGCGGCCCGACGCGCTCAATGGGCTGCATCCCGTGGTGCTGGATCATCGAGTTCCCGCTAAACTGCCGCAGCGAGACCACGGTTCCCTTGTGGTCGAAGGGCTTGACGATGAGGTCCCAGTCGACGCCGACGATCTCTGTCGGGTCGACCTTGCCGTCGGGGAGGACGGTGATGCGTCCGAACGAGACGCCCTTGGCGACGAGGTCTCGCGTCTCCGCCACGCCGGACGCGGCGGCGGCAGCGCGGGCTGCGGTTCGGATGGCGATGAGTTCCGTCGACATCTCGCGCGCCAGCATCTCGATGGGGCCCGAGCCCATGAGCGACGGCGTGTTCCGCTCGTTGCTGAGCACCCGGCTGATCGACTCGGTCACCGGGTCGAGCCGCTGGGCCTGCTCAAACACGTTGGCGACAAAGTCGCCCGCGCCACCCGCTCGCGGCTGGTTGTGGCACCCGAGGCACGAGTTGGCATCGGGCCCGGACACCCGCGTGAACTCCGGCTGGTCGGCCAGACGCGGCACGTTGATCCCCGTCACGGCGGGCCGCCCCGCGCCGTCGAACATGTTGAACCGCGCCTCGAACAGAAGCTTGCCCTGGGCCCGCAACTGCTTGAGGTTCACCCGCCCGGACTCGATATCAAACTGGTTGAAGTGCGTCGTGACGGCGGGCCCGTCGCCGATGGTCTGAGCGACTGCGGCGTGCTGAGCAAGGGCAACGCACGAAACGGCCGCGGCGAACGCCTTTGTGGACACGGTCATGGTTTCTCTCCGGAGGTCTGGCGAATCACAACTGGACACTGCCCATACTCGTTGCTGATCATCAGCATAGCCTGAATTAAGGACGAGATGGAGAGATTTGGTAGCGCGGGCACTGGACCCGAAGGCCGTAGCACGACGGATCGGCCAATCCGAGCCTCACCGCGCCAGCGAATCGGCGTCGACTTCAGCTTCATCACGGGATGCCATCGGCACACAGCAAGCCGCTTCGTAGGCCAATTGAACTTCCGCGTTCGCATTGAGAACGCCGCCCGCCCTTTCGCTTCGACATCACCAAAGTGCACCGAAAGACAGCAGACGGCCTCGCGACCTCTCGGACGGCGTCACTTTCGAGTTCACGTGTCTCAGGCGCTCCGCAACGCTCCAGCGACATCCGACGACCATCACGCCAGCGGGTCCGCCAAGCCGTCCGCACAACTCCGAATCGATGCAGACCACTTGAACGAACACGCACACACGAACAACCGGCCCGAGCCAGGGGCCGCGTGTCTTGCCATTCGCCGATCCACCGCCCCCGGCGACGCCGGTCATCTCATTGCCATCGTCTGGGCCCCCGAAGCTCGACCTCTACCTCCGTAGATCCCCACCACGCGACACCCCCCCGCTTACCCACTATCATCCGCCGTACGACACGGTCACTCAAGTTCCCCCAGTCTCCACTCGCCACTCCCCACCCCTCGCTCCTCGGACCCCCCACATGGGCATCGAAGCCGCAATCTCCGCCGAAGGGTTCATGACGACGCAGCTCAAGCGCGTCATCAACTGGTCACGCCGCAACAGCCTGTGGCCCATGCCCTTCGCCACCGCCTGCTGCGGCATCGAACTCATGGCCACCGCCTCCAGCCGCTACGACCTGGCCCGCTTCGGCGCCGAGGTCATGCGCTTCAGCCCGCGCCAGTCCGATCTCCTCATCGTCGCCGGCAGAATCAGCATCAAGACCATGCCCGTCCTGCAGCGCATCTACCAGCAGATGACCGAACCCAAGTGGGTCATCAGCATGGGCGCCTGCGCCTCTACCGGCGGCGTCTTCGACACCTACGCCGTCGTCCAAGGCTGCGACCAGTTCATCCCCGTGGACGTCTACGTCCCCGGCTGCCCGCCGCGCCCGGAGCAGTTGATCGAGGGTGTGATGGCGATCCAGCGGATCATCGACAAAGAAGGCATTCCCCCAAAGGGCCCCGACGGCAAGCGAATCCCGCTGGGCATCGCACTGCAGCCGAACCACGTGGTGGGTGCCCAGCCGGTGGCGATCGGGTTGAACTAATGGCCGATGCGGACCGCTAGTCGGCACCAAATTTGATCTGGGCGCGAGGACTAGCTGCTGCCAGCAACAGGAATCAACAGCGCTTGGCGATAGACCCTGTCAAACTCATTGAGCTTTGCAAGTCGCATCCATCTGCCGCAATTATTATATCGCTTGCTTGCGGCATGGGAGTTGGTGGTGGCATTGGATATCTATTTGCCGACAAGATGAGCTCTGGCCGGATAGCATTTTTAGAGAACCAACTGCAATTGGCGTATGGACAGAGGGATGAGTATTTCCGAGAAGCTGCCTTGCTCCGCGACGAAGTCGCAAAATCGAAGGACAACAGGCACGACGATCCGATCACCGCTGCCGAAATTCTCAAGCAATCGGAAGACAATAGCCGCTCACTTGCTAAACTAAACTCCATGCTTCGTGATGAAAACTCGAAGTTGCTAGAAGAGATTGCAAACCTCCGGGGTCGTTTGGCTGTGGTTTTTGGTTCCGAAGGGGATCGCAATCAAAAACTGATCCGTCAGCTGCGGCAAAAGACTTTGACTGCTGCTCGAGCCTGTTGGTTCGCTGCTAAAGACGAAATCAACAGGACCAATGCCCTTCTCGAGGGTGGATCCGCCTTTGATCGGCTCGACGCTGTTCGAGCCGCGTACTCGCTGGTCGTCCACGGAGGAGCGGTTGGGGCGGCACCACTTGAGGTGTATACAAAGGTCATTGCTGAACTTGCACCAAGCGACGAACCAGCAGCAACAAACGCCATCAGAGAACTAGATGCAACCAAATCAGCCGCCGCGCAGCTCGCCCAAGTCAAGTACGTCAGCGATTATTCCGCGTGGCGAGCGGGGAGCGATGTTGGCACTCTAGAGAAGGCGATGGCTGCGATAGACATATTGATACGCCAGTTAGAGGAAGCTCAGTAAGCCGGACAGCTGGCCCGGCTTCGTGCTGTAGGCATCTCGCGAAGACGCGAGATGCCCGTGCCGAACTCGCTGAGAATCCCGGCACCTCGCACGGGCATCCGCCTGGCCCGCCGGCAAGGCGGAAGCCCGTGGCACGCCTCGGTCCAGACCTCCTGCCCCTTACCTCCCGAAAAATCTTCACCAGCAGTGACCGCAACTGCGCGCAATCTTCTGGAACTGTCCCACGCCGCGTTTGCCCCCCGTCCCGGCCGTGTCATACTTCTGGCATGACCGCCACCCGGGGAACCAGCGCACCGCCGCCCCATCGCGCCCTCCGGGGGTGGCCCGACGGGTGGCATGCTTCCGCTCTGGGAAGCATGTTTCCGGGCACAAGCACCCCACCCGCCCCAAAGGAGTCCTTTGTGAACACCGCAACGAAGTCCATCCGAATCACCGCGCGGATCGCCGCGCTCATCCTCGCCTCCCTCACCGCCGCCGCCCACGCCCACGGCGCCACCTTCACCGTCGTCAGCCTCGCCAGCACCGGCACCGGCACGCTGAAGGGCTGCATCGACCAGGCCAACGCGAACCCCGGCCCGGACATCATCGAGTTCCACCCCTCGCTCGCCGGCACGGTCCGGCCCACCAGCACGCTGCTTGTTGTTCAGTCCGTCACGATCATCGGCCCCCCCTCCCGCGCCGTCAGCATCGACGGCGGCTCCGCCGCCGCGGTGCTGCGCCTCAACATGAGCCCCGACATCCAGCTCGGCCTCATCGACCTCGAGTTCTTCAACGGCGGCGTCGCGGTCGACCTGCCTCAGGGCGGAAAACTCAACATCCACCGGTGCGTCTTCCGCGACTTCGGCGCCACGAGCCTGAACGACGCGGGGGTTTTCAATACCACCTTCAACAACTTCGTCCGCGTCGTTGGGACGGTGCGCTCAAGCAGTTTTATCAACAACCGCGGGGAAAGAGCCGGCGTCGTCATCACCACCGCCGACGCCGCCGGCGAGTCGCTCGATTTCATCAACTGCACCTTCGCCGGCAACACCAGCACGCTGGGGGCCGCCGTCGCCCATGTGTGGAACTTCGACAGCGTGGGGCAGGGAACCGTGAACTTCCTGCATTGCACCATCGCCGGAAACAGCAGCGGCACCTTCAACGCGCAGGTCGCAGCCATCAACACCACCGGGACGGCCCTCGCCAGCCGCATCAAGAACTGCGCGATGGACCAGAACACCGTCGGCCTCGGCTCGGACCCCAACTTCACCGGCCTGACCGCCACCCGGGTTCTCGAAGGCGTCAACGTCCTCTCGAACGCCGGCCTCGCCCCTCTCGCGTTGATCGAAGGCCAATACGTCCACACCCCGCTCGCCGGCAGCCCGTGCGTGAACGCCGCGGTGCTCGACACAAATGTGACGGCCGACCA
>CAYZFW010000136.1:0-6957 GCA_964477615.1 uncultured Phycisphaeraceae bacterium
GCCCGACGGGCCTGAACTTTATCCGCCCGGCGCGGCGGGTCAACTTCGGGGGCGTGGACCGGTGTTTCACGGGCGAAAGTGGTGTGCGGCACCCCTACGATCACCCCCTGTGCCCAGCGCCGTTGAGTCATTGCGGGAGCGGCTTGCTTCGTGCCTCGTCTGGGACGCGGCACGGTTGGGGCGGCGGCTGCGCGAGATCGAGCACACACTACGCCACGGCCGACACCCCGCCGCAGCCAGCGCCAACATGGAGGCGCTGGAACGCGAGATCGAGAAAGCCTCCGCAGCGGCGGCGGCTCGGCTGGCGTCGATGCCCAAGCCAACGTTTCCGGCGGAGTTGCCGGTGGTGGCGCGCAAGGACGAGATTGCCCGCGCGATCCGGGATCATCAGGTGGTAGTGGTGTGCGGCGAGACGGGGTCGGGGAAGTCCACGCAGTTGCCCAAGATCTGCCTGGAAATCGGGCGGGGGGCGCGGGGGTTCATCGGGCACACGCAGCCGCGGCGGATCGCGGCACGGTCGGTGGCGGAGCGCGTGGCGGAAGAACTGGGGTCTTCGCTGGGGCGGCACGTGGGGTACAAGGTGCGGTTCACGGATCGCAGCGGGCCCCAGTGCCTGATCAAGGTGATGACCGACGGCATCCTGCTGGCCGAGACGCAGCAGGACCGGCTGCTGGATAAGTACGACACGCTGATCATCGACGAGGCGCACGAGAGGTCGCTGAACATCGATTTTCTGCTGGGGTATCTGCGGACGATCCTGCCGAAGCGGCCGGACCTGAGGGTGATCGTCACGAGCGCGACGATTGATCCGAAGCGGTTTGCGGAGCACTTTGGGGGCGGGAGCGAGGAAGGAGAATTGGGAGGGGACACAGGCGGGACGCCTGGGGTACGGGGGGAGGAGGAGCGCGCGGCGGATCGCACTGCTGTCTCCGCCCCCCTGAACGGAGCCCGCAGTAGCACGGGCGGGGTGCCAATCATCGAGGTGTCGGGCCGCACGTACCCGGTGGAGGTGCGGTACCGGCCGCTGCGGTCGGACGATCCGGACGAGGAGGACCGCACACTCGAGCACGCGATCATCGACGCGGTGGACGAACTCGTGGCGCACGACAATGCTCGGGGCGTTGGGGGTGAGCCGGGGGACATTTTGGTGTTCCTGCCGGGGGAGCGCGAGATCCGTGAGACGACGGAGGAGCTCGAACACCACCATCTTTCGAAGGCGTCGCACGCCGTTGGAGGCGGGAAGCACACGCGCACCGAGATTCTGCCCCTGTACGCGCGGCTGAGCGCGGACGAGCAGCACCGGGTGTTTGCGCGAAAGGCGGGCGTCCGCCGCATCGTGCTGGCGACCAACGTGGCCGAGACGTCGCTGACGGTGCCGGGAATCCGGTATGTGATTGACACGGGGCTGGCGCGCATCAGCCGCTACTCGTCGCGCAGCCGGGTGCAGGGGCTGCCGATCGAGAAGGTGTCGCGGGCCTCGGCGAACCAGCGCGCGGGGCGGTGCGGGCGCGTCGCACCGGGGGTGTGCATCCGGCTGTTCAGCGAGGAGGACTTCGCCGAGCGCGAGGAGTTCACGCCGCCGGAGATTGTGCGCACCAACCTGGCGAGTGTGATCCTGCAGATGAAGGCGCTGCGGCTGGGGGAGGTGGAGCGGTTCCCGTTTGTCGAAGCGCCGAACCCGCGGGCGATCCAGGAGGGCTACGACACGCTGACGGAACTGGGCGCACTGGACGAGCGGTTTCGGCTCACGGCGATCGGCAGCGCGATGGCGCGGCTGCCGATTGACCCGAGGGTGTCGCGGATGATCCTCGCGGCGGAGAAAGAGCGCTGCGTGCCCGAGGTTGTGGTGATTGCCGCGGCGCTGAGCGTGCAGGACCCGCGGGACCGGTCGCTGGAATCGCGCGAGGCGGCGGACAAAGCGCAGCGGAAGTTCATCAACGCACACATCCCCGCGCCGGCGGTGCCGACGGGGCCGGACGGGGCGCCGATCCCGGGCGTGGCGCGGGCACGCGAGGACGAGCCGGTCACGGGGTCGGACTTCATGGTGCTGGTGAACATCTGGAACGAGTACCAGCGGGTGCGGAAGGACGTGTCGTCGGGGCGCTTACGGAAGTGGTGCAAAGAGCACTACCTGGGCTACATGCGGATGCGGGAGTGGGCGGACGTGCATGCGCAGTTGCACCGGTTGGTGACGGAGATGGGGGTGATGAAGCGGGAGGAGCGAGGTGGCGGGAGCCCGCCTGGGACCGGCGGGGCACCCACAACGGCGGATGAAGGCCACGTGCACCGGGCGCTGCTCACGGGTCTCCTGGTGAACATCGGGCGCTTCGAGGAGCAGACGCGCGAGTACGCCGGGACGCACGGGGCGAAGTTCAGCCTCTTCCCCGGCTCGGCGATGTTCGCGGCCAAGGCGAAGTGGGTGATGGCGGCAGAACGTGTGCGGACCACGCGGGTGTACGCGCGCACGGTGGCACGCATCCGCCCCGAGTGGATCGAAGAACTGGCCCCGACGCTGGTGACGCGCTCGTACACCGACACGACGTGGAACGAACGAACGGGGACAGCGCACGTCTTTGAGACGGTGTTCCTCTTCGGGCTGGAGGTCATCCCCCGGCGGCGCGCGAATCTCGCGCACGTGGACCCCGCGGCGGCGCGGAGCGTGTTCATCCAGAACGCGCTCATCGATGGCAAGTACGCCCACCGGGGTCGCTTTTTCGAGGCGAACCGATCGCTTCTGAACGAATCGCACCGGCTCGAAGCCAAGGCCAGGCGACGCGACCTCACGGCGGACCTTTCGCGACGATACGACTTCTACGACAAGCGGCTCCCCGCGAAGGCCACCAGCGGCGGGGCATTTGAACGTTGGAGGATGCACGCGGAGAAGGAGCGCCCCTTGCTGCTGCACATGCGGCTGGAGGACCTTCTGCGCCCCGGGGCCGCGCTGCCAAACCCCGCGGACACGCCCGACGTGCTGCGGACGCGGGCGGGTGATTTCCCGCTGAGTTACCGCTTCGAGCCCGGGGAGCACGATGACGGTGTCACGGTAACGATCCCTCTTGCAGCGCTGAGCGCGGTGGACGCGGGGCAACTGGAGTGGGTGGTCCCCGGCTGGGAGCGTGAGAAGATCACCGAGATGCTGCGGGCGGTGCCGAAGGAGGTGCGGAAAGCGCTGGGGCCCGCGCCGGAGGCGTGCCGGGCGTTCCTTGAATCGAAGGAGTACGCCGTGGACCGGTCGCGGCCCTTACGCGATCAACTGGCCGCGTTTGTCTCGCGCACGGCGGGGGTGCGGGTGGGGGCGTCGGTGTTCGACGCGGCGGAGCTGCAGTCGCACCTCACCATACGCGTGCTGGTGACCGACGCGCGTGGGAGGCCCATCGCAAACGGGCGCGATCTTGCCGCACTGCGGAACCAGTTGCGATCGCAGATCGCGGGGAGTCTGGCGTCGCTGCGGGGGACGGAGTTCAACCGCAGCGGGATGACCGACTGGGAGTGCGGCGACATCCCGGCACGAGTCGAAGTGGACGCGGGCAATACACGGGTGCCGGCGCACCCGGCGCTGTTCGACGAGGGGAAGACCGTGGGGATGCGGCTGTGCGACTCCCCCACCGCCGCGGCGGCGATGCACCGCACCGGGCTGCGGCGCCTGCTGGCGCTGCGCGTGAAGGGCGAGATCCGGGCGGCCATCGAGCATGCACCGGGGATGGATCGTCTGATCGGCGCGTGGGGCGTGTACGGCACGAAGGCAACGCTGATGGACACGCTGATGCTGATGGTGAGCGAGCGGGTGTTCCTGCCGCGGGGTGCGCCGGAAGTGCGGACATTTCAGAATTTCGTCGCGCGGGTGGAGGAGGGGTTTGGATCGCTGGTTTCCGCGAGCCTGGACAGCGTGGCGCTGGCGACCGAGGTGGTCGAAACGCTGCACCGCGTCACGCTTCGTCTCGAGGCGATGAGCGCGGGGCGGTCGCCCGCGGAGTGGGCCCCGGCGCTCGAGGGTGTGCGGAATCAGTTGGCGCTGCTGTGCCCGAGTGCCGCGCCGGGGTTCCTGCTGACGGTGCCCGCAGAACGGCTGCGGCGGGTGCCGCTGTACCTGCGGGCGGCCGATTCGCGGCTCCTCAAGATCCAGCAGGGCAAGATCGCTCAGGACCAGCAGCGTGCGGCGGAACTGCGGCCGTACCTGAGACGCTGGCTTGACGTGCGCGAAGCCGCGGCGGCGATGGAGCCGGCCAAGCGGGATGCGCTGGACGAGTACCGGTGGATGCTTGAGGAATACCGGGTGATGCTGTTTGCGCAGGAGCTTCGGGCGCCGGGGCCGGGATCGGTGACGCCGAAGCGGTTGGATGAGCAGTGGGGTTTGTTTGTGGGGGCGGGATGAGATTCCGGGGCAATGCGAAGAGCACTGACTTCCCGCGGCGGGAAGTCCGTGGCACGGGTGGGGCTCACTCGGGTGATCACGGCCCGACGAACGCGTCGGACTCGCTTTGGGGGCGTTCGACGCCGCGGAGGGTGGGGCTGGGGAGGCGTTCGAGGTTCTGTGGGAGCCAGATGTTGTCGCCGGATTCGAGAACGGGCCTTGTGAGGAACTGCACGGCGCCGTTGTTGAAGAGCACGTTCTGACCGCGGGCGGCGTGGTTGGTCGACGGGGCGGTCGGGTCGGGCGTTTCGCCGCGGCGGGCACGGTCGATCACGGGGGACTTGTCGGCGAGGACGACCTGAGCGTGCCCGGTGGACCAGCGCGGCGTGTCGTTGGCGAAGAGCTGGTAGGAGTAGGAGACGCCCTCGGGGGTGGCCCAGTCGGTGGCGCTCTTGTCAAAGGTCTTCTGAGCTGATTCGTTGCCGGGGCAGGTGAGGTCGGACGCGGAGGCGTAGCCGGCGCGGACGAGGGTGAAGAGGTTGGCAGAGTGTGACGTGGGGCTGGTGCCGACGAGCCACCAATCCAGCGGGCGCCCGGCGGCGTCGGTGCGGATGGCGACGGTGATGGGCATCGGCTGGGCGTCAAAGGAAACAGAGCCGCCCTGCTGATATGAAGCGGTCATCGGCGCGGCGCGGCGGCCACCGGTCTCGTTGGCGAAGACGCTGGGCATCGCGCCGTCGTGATCTGCGGCGAAGAGCGAGAAGCCCAGGCCCGCCCGGCCCATGTTCATGGCGCACACCGTCTCGCGCGTCGTGGCGCGGGCGTTGACGACCATCGGCGCGATCACCACACCCGCAAGGCCCACGGCGGCGGCGGCGGCGAGCACGTCGTTCAGCGTCATCCGCATCCGCGAACGCGGGGCGAGCTCCTCCTCGGAGACGCGGAAGCGCATCCGCGGCATCGTCGACTGGATGCGGTCGAGCGTGGACTGCACCAGACGGTCTTTGGATGACGCGGTCACCGGCGGGGCGGAGTCGAGGGAAGACAGCAGGGCCGACAGGCGCGGGTCGGCGGCGGACCAGTCAGCGTCGGCGGCCGCGTCGAGTGCGGCGGCGGACGTCTCACTGAGACGCAGGGCGCCCTCGTGCTCGGAACCGATGCGCCCGGCGAGGTCGGTGTCGCGCGAGCGCAGCACGCGGGCCATCGTCACGTCGATCAACAGACGGTCGCGCTCCGCGTCTCGCTTCTCAACGCCGGAGGGTTCGAGCAGGGCGAGAAGTCGAAGCACGCGGGACTCGGCGGCACCGAAACGGGCGTCACGATCCGATACGGATCCGAAAACCCCACCCTCTTCCAGCAGCCGGTCCACGGCTGCGGCACCTGCGGCGTCGAGAGCGGGCGAGGGCTGTTGGTCGGGGTCGTGGTCGGGCATGAGGCGTACAGATGGGCCGGAAGGGCGGGAAAAATCGGGGTGCGTGTGCAGGGGGATGGAGGTGGGGGTGGGAGTGATACGCCGTGGTGCCTAGGCGTGTTCACCGCCGGAGGAACTTCGACCGAACGGGGTGGAACCGAAGCGATTCCCGGACTCACGGCGCTGCGAGGCGTCGACCTCTTCCTGCCACGACTGGGCAAAGGAAGCGACTGCCGCGTGGATGCGGCTCTTCACCGTGCCCAGCGGGATGCCCAGCATGTCAGACAGTTGGGCATAGCTGAGCTTCTGGAAATATGCGAGCAGAAGCGTTTCTTTCAGGCGGGGCGAGAGGCGGTCGAGGGCGCGCTGGACCATGGCGCTCTGCTCGGCCTGTTCGACACGCGTGGAAGCGTGGGGCAGGTCGATGGACATCAGGTCGACGAACGCGGGGGCGTCGTCGCCGCCGGTGGAGGCCGAGAGGGAGACGGCGGGGCGGCGTCCGATCTTGCGGAGAGCGTCGCGGCCCTTGTTCGCGGCGATGGTGAACAGCCACGGCTTGAAGCGGCGGGTGCGGTCGAACCCTTCGAGCGATTGATGCACTTGCAGGAACGCGTCCTGGAAAACGTCCTCGGCGAGTTGCCGCTGCCCGGTCAGCCGGTGCAGGAACCGCATGAGCGGGTCGTGGTAGCGCTCGATCAGAGCGCGGAACGCCTGCGTGTCGCCGGAGAGGTACTCCTCGACAAGCTGCTCGTCCGTGCTGTTCGAGTACAGGGTCATGTGTGGAGGTTGGTGGTGGTTGTACGCTCTGGGTGCTTGACGGGTTCACCGAGCCATGCGAATACCGTACTTTGACCTAACCCTTTCTGGGTGGCGGATCGTGGGTGTATCGTCCCTCCATGCAAGGACTCACGCACCGCTGGGTGCGACGCCAGGATGGCATCGGGGCTGGGCACGTCGAGGGTGGCACGGGCGGCGATGGTGTTGCGCTGAATGAGAACGCGAGCGCGTTGGTGGTGCCGGGGGTTTCGCCGCTGGTGGCGCGGGTGCTGGCGGGGCGGGGGATGACGGATGCGGAGCAGGTTCGGGCGTTCTGCTCGCCGTCGCTGCGGCAGATGCACGACCCGGCGCTGATGCCGGGGCTTGAGCGCGCGGCGGAGCGGCTGCTGGATGGGGTAAAACGGGGTGAGTCGATCGT
>CAYZFW010000137.1:0-3779 GCA_964477615.1 uncultured Phycisphaeraceae bacterium
GGCGGCCAAGTTCAAGGTCGAAGGACCGCCGCTCTCACAGAACGAAATCCACATCCGAGTAACCTCTGCTTCCAACGCGCTGGGCGCTCCTGGAGGCGTGGACGACGCGGTTCCGATCGGAGGAAACCTCGTCCTGTCGGTCATCAACAACGAGATCACGATCCCAGAGATGATCTTCGATCGCCCTGTGAGTGATACCGTGGACTATCTGGAGTCAATCGCGCTGAGCTTCTTCGCGAAAGATGGACGGTCGCCCGCAAGCAGCGAACCCGGACTCTTGATCGGGACTGCCGGCAACCCGGTGTTTGTCACTCTCGGCGAGCCGCTTGGCGCGTGGGATAACCAGCCTCCGCTGGAGACCTTCTATTATCTCGGTTGTAAGGGTGCGGCCGGCGTGCGTGTCGAGCCCGATCTGCCCGACGCTGTCTGGGCACCCTTTGCCACACGGTCGATTTATCGATACGCCGATGTCCGCGCTCGCACGACAACGGTACCTCTTGGCTATTACCGCGATGCCTTGTGCCCCCTCGATTGTAACTGGTCCACATCCCGCCAGCTTGTAGAGCATCGCAACTCCCAGTGCTTTGGATGGGCTTCGTTGCTCTTTGACAGCCTTCGAGCCGTTGGCTGCTCATTCGGGAGCATTCAGCAGATCGAGGCAAAGAACACCGGTGTTTTGGCTGGGTGCTACACCTCAGATACCGGCTTCTTGGTCAAGAACTGGCTCTTTGGAGGCCCTGCGTCCTCGCCCGACTGTGCGGCGTTTCCGCACAAACTGAACCACGCGTGTATTCGGCCTGGAGTTGTTTTTCAGGCGTGGCCGATCCCGGACATGGTTGACCTCGCGGGAGTTCCCGGCCAAGGCGGAGTGACCAATCCAGCGAGTCAGTTCGATAGGCACTTCGTCGTCCAGATCGGCCAGAAGGTCTTTGACCCCTCCTACGGGCTGGTTCATGCCGATTTCGCTTCGTGGGAGAGTGCTTCTGTCGCAGGGTACTTTGATGTTGTGAAGGCAACCGCCGCTAGTCGCTGGCTCGGTGCTAGGACGGACGACCCACAATCTCGGGAGACCACGAATGTGCAGTTCTCGAACAACCCATAGACGGAGCGGTCGTCAACCGACTCTGCTGACATGCCTTGTTGTCCCGGCAATCTGGTTGGTTCCGGTTTCGGCCGCTGCCGCAGATGCCCTCGACGATGCGGTCGCGGCGATCCGCGGCGTCGGCAGCATGAACTCGTCACGCTCAACATTGCCGGAAGACAAGGAGCGCTTGACCCTGATCCTCACAGCCTCCGATGAGCGCGTTGACCAGTGGCTTGCTGGGACCTCGAGGCAGAAGAGCGCGGCAATCATGGTGCTCAGCAGCAGAGGCGAGGTGAATCGGCTCGCGTCGCTTTCCTTTCTCCTTGCCGACGAAGCTCCGGCGATCGCAGGTGACGGCAGATGGGCACTCGCACCTGACGATGAGACGCTGTTCTACAGCCAGCGATCCCTTCGTCTCCAACTTAGCCACACGTTGGAGTACTGGCTAGGGAGAGGCTGCGGCACCCCCGAGAAGTTCGCCCGTCATTTCGCGGGAGTCACGGACTTCAACACCCTCGCAACGCCGTGGGTCCGCCGGCTCGAGCGGGCGGCGGAGTCCACTGATCCGTCGCTGCTCGCTTCGATCAAGCAGCAGGTCGCGGCCCTGAACCCCGACATCCGATGGGTCGTGATCGCCGAAGCGTCCAATGCGAAACTCTACAACGACAACCCACCGATCCCGGTCGCCGAAGCGCGGAGCATGATGCAGGCGCTCCCCTCGGCGAAGAAGGCCGCGCTCGCCGGGAATGACCCGGTCGTGCCGCCCGACCCGAAGTATCAGGGCGAGTCCTCTGCAGAGCTCGCCTACACCCGGACATTGGCGAAAGAACTGCTGGCCGCTTCACCTTGAAATCGCAGGGTCTGCGTCCGGATGGTCACCTGGTGATCGTGCTTGTGCCGCTCGCCCCGGCAGGGCGTTGACGCGGGCGAGGGTGACGATGGCGGGTGGGTCGGTCAGTTGTTTTTCGCTTCGGGCGTCGAGTTCCTCGAAGCGCCGGAGGGTGGGCATGATCCGGGTGTCCATCGAGCGCTGGAACTGGTTGTACTTCTCGACGGCCTTGTTCAGGGCGTCGCCCAGCCCCTCGGCGTGCCCCAGGACGACCGCCGTGCGCTCGTGGAGTTCGCGTCCGAGGCGGATGAGTTCGTCGGCGCGCTGGGAGACGTGCTGCTCGCGCCAGCCGACGTAGATGGCGCGGAGCAGGCCGATGAGGGTGGAGGGGCTTGCGAGGATGACGCGCTCGCTGGCGGCGGACTCGATGAGGTCGGGGCGGCGGGAGAGGGCGGCGTCGACGAACTGGTCGCCGGGGACGAACATGACGACGAACTCGGGTGTGGCGTCGAAGCGCTTCCAGTAGGCCTTGTCGCTGAGTTTTGAGACCTGGTCGGCGAGGCCGGCGGCGAAGCGCTGCATGCACGTCTCGCGGGCGGCGTCAGTGTCGGCGTCGAGGGCTTCGAGGTAGGGGCCGATGTTGGCCTTGGCGTCAATGATGACGGTGCGGTCGCCGGGCATCTTGACGACGACGTCGGGTCGCTGGTTGGTGCCGTCTTGGTCGTTCGAGGCGTGCTGCTCGGCGAAGTCGCAGTAGTCGCGCATCCCGGCGAGCTCGATCACGCGGCGGAGCTGGACCTCCCCCCACTGCCCGCGGACCTGCGGCTTGCGGAGGGCGTTGCTGAGGTTCGCCGTCTCGCGGCGGAGGGCCTCGTGGGCCTGGGTCATGCTGGCGGCCTGCTGCGTCAGGGCCGAGACACTGGCGGCACGCTCACGGTCAAACTGCTGGAGTTTTTCATCGGTGCGCTTCAGCGTGTCGGCGATGGGCTTCACGAGGTTCTCGACGGCGGCGCGGCGGGCGTCGAGGTCGACGCCGGCCTTGTCGGTGGCGTCCTTGATCTTGCTCTCGGTGAGTTTCAGGAGCTGCTCGGTGGACTGCTTGAGGGCGTCGGCGGCGGTGGACTGGATGACCTTGCGGAAGTGGTCCTGCATCGCGGCGGCGCGGGAGTCGAACTCGGCGCGGGCATCGGCGAGGGCCCGCTTCTCGGCGGCGATGCGTTCGGCGTGGTGGCGCTCCTGCGACTCGAACGCCTCGCGATGGCGGTCTTCGGTCTGGACGAGGCGCTCGCGGAGCACGCCCGCGTCGGTGGTTGCTTCGGCGAGGGTGCGCTCGGTTTCGGCGATGCGCTCGGCGAGGCTTGCGAGGCGGGTCTCGGCGTCGGTGGCGCGGCGCGCGGCTTCTTCCTTCAGCGCGCGCTCGGTGGCAACTGCGGCGAGGGCGGACTGACGCTGCAGCAGCAGCCAAACCGCTGCGGCCGCGGCGAACGCGAAGAGAACGAGGAAAACCCAGGAGAGGATGGTCACGGGGCGAGTGTAGGGGTTGGTGCGATTGGGGGATCGATGGTGGTCGTCTGCTTGGCGGGTACCGGCGTATCGCCAGGAGTTTGGGCCGAGAACATGCTGCAGGGCGGATGAATTCTGGCCCGAATGCGGGCAATAGGCGGCGGGCCAACGCGTTGGGCGGGCGTGAGACTCAACACCACTTTCTCTCGTGAGGCTGATCCGATGAACGCACTTGAAGTGAACATGAACCCCGTGAGACCCGTGCCCGCCTGCCGCATCGTGGTGCGCCGGCGCGCGAACTATGGGGCGCTGCTGGCGGCGCTGATCGTCGCCGCGGGGACGCCGGGGGCGATGGCGCGGCAG
>CAYZFW010000137.1:3789-5699 GCA_964477615.1 uncultured Phycisphaeraceae bacterium
GCAGGACGGCGGAACGAAGCAGACCGCTGCAGAGGCTCCGCTGGGCGGCCCGGCGGTGGAGGATCGCGCCCCGCCCGGCGACCGCCCGTTCGGCAACCCCGAGGGCGGCAAGGGTGCGGGCAAGTTTGCGCAGCGCGGCGCGAAGCACGGGATGTTCCTGCGTGCGGTGGCTGATCTTGATGGCCCGATGGCGCTCACCGACGAGCAGGAGAAGCAGCTCCGCGAGATCGAGGGCGCGTTCCGCGAGCAGATGAAGGCGTTCCGGGACGAGCACGCCGAGGAGTTCAAGGCCCTGCGGGAGAGCGCGGGTGTCGGAGTGGGCGGGCGCGGCGGCGAGGGCCGTCCCGGGCGCGGGAAGCGCGATTCGGCGAACGTCGATCCGAAGATGAAGGAAGCGCGCGAGAAGATGAAGGCGC
Organism: uncultured Phycisphaeraceae bacterium; assembly: GCA_964477615.1. Taxonomy (GTDB): domain Bacteria; phylum Planctomycetota; class Phycisphaerae; order Phycisphaerales; family UBA1924; genus JAFLCM01. The sequence goes on from CAYZFW010000137.1 coordinate 4,206, forward strand.
TGATGGAGAAGGCGCCAAAGCCGGATGAATCGCAGGCGCGGATGTGGGCGGTGCTGACCGATGAGCAGCGCGGCTTCGTGAAGGCGCGGATGGAGGACATGGGCAAACAGGCGCGTGAGGGCGGGCCGCGCCGCGGAGGCGACGAGATGATGGACCGTCCGCGCGAGCGCCGGCGTGGCGGGCCGGAGGGCGACGGGGCTCGGGGCGGGCCGCGTGAGCCTCGCGCTGGCGGGGATGAGCGTCCGCGCCGGGGCGATGGCCCGCGGCGTGGCGGTGAGCGTCGTCCGCCGATGCCTCCGCCGAAGGAAGGGCCGGGTGGTGGGGATGCCATGGACGCGCCGCCTCCGCCGCCGCCTGCGGACGGTGAAGAAGCGGTGTGAGCCGCTTCGGGCACACCGGGTGGCCTGGGCCGCTGCAAACGACACATCCAGAAAGACCATTGGATCCCTGCAACGGCGGGGGTCTTTTCTTTCCGTCGAACCATGGCGGACGAGAGGCCGATACATTCGCAGACAGATGGCCGCGACCCCCACACAGACTGGCTCCAACCCCACGGGGCCGCATGACCCCGGACATCACACGGGCAGCGGTGGGCGTGCGGCGTCTCGGATGGTGCTGCTGGCGGCGCTGAACTACTCGCGGTTCTTTGTGTTCCTTGTCGTCGGTCTGCTGATGACGCCGATGATGATCGGGGCCTTCGGGATCGCGATGTGGGGCCTGTTCATGCTGGTGGCGCTGTGCCGGTACCCGTTCCAGGACATCCTGCAGCCGGTGTTGACCAAGGAACTCGCCGCGGCGTGGGCCTCCACAGACTCTGGGGCTCGCCGGCGGGCGTTCTCGAACGGGGTGGCGGTGTCGCTGATCTCGGCGCTGGCGGGCGTTGTCATCACTGCGGCGGCGGTGCCGGCGGTGCTGTACGGGCTGAAGTACCCCGACGGCGCCGGGCACGAGATGCTGGCGATGGTGCTGACCGAAGGCGCGATGCTGGTGCTCATGCTGGGGATGGGGCCGTGGGTGAACATGTTCCTTGCGGCGCACCGGCTGGTGGAGAACAACATCCACCGCACCTTCGAGCGGGTGCAGGACCTAGTGGCGCTGGTTCCTGTGCTGTATGTGCTGCCGGTTGCGAAGGAGCATCAACTCACGGCGTTCCTGCTGGCGCGGGTGGGCCTGCGCGTGCTGCACCTGGTGGTGTGCTGGTGGCGGGTGCGGGTCGTCGAGCCCGATGCGCGGACCGAGTGGGGGCGCGTCGACCGAGAAACGCTGGGGCACTACACGGCGTCGCTGGGGTGGTCGTCGTCGATCCCGATCGCCAACCAGGTGTACTACATGGCGGACCACCTGCTGCTGAACCGCTTTTTCGGGGCGATGTTCAACGGGGTGTACCAGATCACGCAGCAGCTGCGGGGGTATGCACGCATCCTGGGCGGGGGGATCTCGTTCGGGGCCGAGGGGATCACGTCGGACCTGCAGACCCGGGGCAACCACGACGCG
>CAYZFW010000137.1:5709-6940 GCA_964477615.1 uncultured Phycisphaeraceae bacterium
TTCGGCGGCTGCTGCTCTCGGCGATGAAGGCGACCTCGGCGCTGACGTGTGTGTGCACGGTGCTGATCGCGGTCTTCACCGGGGCGCTGATGAACGCGTGGCTGGGGAAGCAGCTCGCGAACGATGCGGACCTGAAGGCCGCGGGGGTGCCGCTGGAGCAGGCGGTGAAGCTGTGCTGGGACTTCTTCCTGATCCTCGCGCCGGGGATCATCATCACGGAGGCGGGGTTCGCGGCGACGACGATCCTCTTTGGCATGGGGCACGTGAAGCGGTTTGCGCCGGCTCTGGTGGTGATGACGGTGCTGAAGTTCGTCGTGACGTGGCTGGTGCTGCGGGCGACGACCGGCGGGTTTGATGTGTACCACGTGCTGCTGGCGGCGGTGGTCACGACGGTCTTGAACATCGCGGTGTTCGGCGTGTACTACCCGCTGCTGATCAAGCGGCTGGTGGGCGTTCGATTCCGGGATCAGATGGTGAGCGTGTACGGGCGACCGCTGCTGAGCACGGTGCCGGTGGGGGTGCTGGGGTGGCTGTGCGCGGCGTATCTGGGGCCGTGGGAGCCTGGTGTGTGGTCGATGGTGAAGCTGGGGGTGTGCGTCGGGGTGTTGATGCTGATCTGGCTGCCGGTGGCGGTGTGGGTGATCCCCGAGGGCGGTGAGCGCGACCGGGTGCGGCGGGTTCTGGAGCGCGTCAGCGCGAAGGTGCCGGGGGTTCGGATGGTGGCGCGGCGGATCGGTTATTAGCGTGCCGGAAGCGGAAACTGCGGATGTCCGGCGCTACGATCCGCTCCTATGAGTTCCCCGAAATCCACGAACATCCACTGGCACGAAGGCAACCTCACCCGCGACGAGCGCTGGGGGGCGCTCAAGTGCAAGGGGTGCACGATGTGGTTCACCGGCCTCTCGGCCTCGGGCAAGTCGACCATTGCCAGCGCGCTTGAGCAGGTGCTGGTGCAGCGGGGGATCCCCTCGTACCGCCTCGACGGCGACAACATCCGCTTCGGGCTCAACAGCAACCTGGGCTTCTCGGCGGAGGACCGCGCGGAGAACATCCGGCGCATCGGCGAGGTGGCGAAACTGTTCGCGGATTCCGGGATGGTGACGCTGACAAGTTTCATCAGCCCCTACGCCGCGGACCGGGACAAGGCCCGCATTGTTCACGAGAAGGCCAACCTCAAGTTCATCGAGGTGTTCGTGGACGCGCCCATCGAGGTGTGCGAGCAGCGCGACCC
>CAYZFW010000138.1:0-6882 GCA_964477615.1 uncultured Phycisphaeraceae bacterium
GATCGACTGGCATGGACCCCACCCCCTGACCCTCGTCTTCATCAACCAGCACGAGATGACGGACAGCATCGTGACCGACTCCACGATTTCGGGCGGCGGCCACCGGCTGGACCTCGCGCCGCCCGCAGCCTCGGGTGGCCGTGTGCTCCGCGACGGACCGCTCGTCACATCAGCGCTCGCCGGCGCACCGAGCCTTCGTGACTGGGCGCCCGCCTCCATCCTCAGCGCCCACGAGTACAAACGCCTCTCGCGCTGCGTGCTCACCGATCCGGTTGTGGGTCAATTGCACGGCTGGGCAATCCACGAGGTCGTGCGGTTCCGTGATCCCGGTCGCGGCAACGGAGCGCCAGAGTGATCGGCCGGCTGCTCTACGCGGCGCTGTTCTGCCTGGCGCTCCCGGCGCTGCTGGCGCTGTGGTGCCGCGCCGCCGAGCCGATGCTGTCGCACTGGCCCATCCTCTCGCCCGCGTGGCTCGGCTGGCCCATCTCCGGCCTGGGGGCCACGCTCATCCTCGCCGGGTGGTCGGCCCTGTGGTTCCGCGGCGGCGGCCTGCCGATGAACGCCTTCCCACCCAAGCGCCGCGTGGAAACCGGCGTGTTCGCGCTGGTCGATCACCCCATTTACCTCGGCGCGGTGCTGCTGTGCGCGGGGCTGGGTGTGGGATTCCAGTCTCGTGCGGCGCTGTGGCTGGGGACGCCCACGCTCGCGCTCGGCTGTGCCGCGCTGGTGTGGGGCTACGAGGCTTCACGCACCCGCGCCCTACTCGGCCCGCGCCAGGGCGAGCCGCTGCTGCGCCTCCCGCCCGATGCCCCCGAGCGCGCTCGCGCGTGGGATCGTGTTTCGGCGCTGCTGCTGATGTACGCACCGTGGGCCGTGCTGTACGAAGCGGTCGGCCACGTGCCGGTGCCGGGCGGCCTCGATGCCCACTTCGCGTTCGAGAACGCGTGGCCCATCCTTGAGTGGACCGTGACGGCGTACACCTCGGGCTACCTGCTGGGCGTGGCCCCGGCGTTCATCGCGCGGTCCCGCGCCGACCTCCGCTGGCTCATGACACTTGGCTGGTTCGCCACCGCGGTGGGCATGCTGTGCTACCTCACGCTGCCGCTGCTCGCACCGCCGCGCGGCGACCCTGCGGGGTTCTTCGGCCCATGGCTCAGCCTCGAACGCGCCGACGGCCTCGCGGGGCGTGCGGCGGTCCCATCGTTCCACGTCTTCTGGGCGTGCCTGGGCGCATGGGCGCTCGCACGCCGGTGGCCTTCACTCGCGTTGGCATGGTGGCTGTGGGCCTCGGCGGTGTGCGTGTCGTGCATCACCACGGGCATGCACGCGCTGGTCGACGTGCCCGCGGGGATTGCCCTGCTGGTGCTGGCGCTGCGTGCCGACCGCGTGTGGTCGCTCGCACGCCGGCTCGCGGAGCAGACCGCGAACACCTGGCGGGAGTGGCGGCTCGGGCCGGTGCGGGTGCTGCTGCACGCGCCGCTGGCGTTCATCGCCGCGTCGTGCGGCGTGGTCGTCATCAGCGTGCTCAGCCCCGAGACGCCGCGGACCGCGGTGTGGGTGCTCGCGCTCTCGGGCCTCCTCGGTGCCGCGGCGTGGGGCCAGATCGTGGAGTACTCGGGCCGGCTGGCACGCCCCTTCGGCTATTACGGGCACGCGCTGGGCAGCGCGTCGGCGCTCGTGGGATGCTCCCTGGCAGGCTGGTCCGGATGGACGTTCGCCGCCGCGCTCTGCACGGCGGGGCCGTTGGTGCAGGCCATCGGGCGTGTGCGGTGCCTGGTGAACGGCTGCTGCCACGGGCACGCGTGTTCGCCGGGGCTGGGCATCGTGGTCACCGAGCCGCGATCCCGCGTGATCCGCCTGGCCAACCTCGGCAGTGTCCCGATCCATGCAACACAGGCGTACTCCATCCTTGCCAACCTCGTCATCTTCGCGCTGTTGCTGCGCCTTTGGTCCGCCGGTGCTCCTGCGCCGCTGGCGCTTGGCTTGTATCTCATGCTCTCAGGGCTGGCGCGATTCGTCGAGGAGCACTACCGCGGCGAGCCGCAGACGCCGATCTTCGGCGGTCTTCACTCGTACCAGTGGCTGAGTCTCGTGAGTGTGCTGGCGGGGTGTGCCGTCGCAGTCGTCCCCGGCGCGGGCCTGGCGTGGCCCGAGTTGATTCGCCCCGGCGTGTGGACCGACGCGATCGGCCTCGGCACCGTCTATGCCCTGGCGATGGGCGTGGACTTCCCCAACTCGTCGCGCCGCTTCGCTCGATTGGCCTGAGCGATTCGCAGCATTCAAGGGGGCCAGCCCGCACCCTCGGATGCTCTCCGCTCTGGCCCTCTTGCCCGAATGGGCGATCGCGCCATCCTCGGGATAGACCGCCCCGCCCCGGCGCGGTACCCTCCGCGCGCCACGTATGTCCGACACCGCACCGACATCCCCCGGATTCCTCGACATCCTCGGCGGACGCGCCGTCGCCATCCTCGAACACATCGGCGGTCTGTGGTGGCTCCTCGTCGAGACCATCCGCTGGATGCTCATCGCCGCCACCAGCAAGCGTGTCCGCATCGGGCGCGTCGCGATCACGGCCCAGATGGTTCGCATCGGTGTCTCCAGCGTGGCGATCGTCTCGCTGGTCTCGGGTTCCATCGGGTTCATCCTGGGATTTCAGATGGCCCCCCCGCTGGACAACCTCGGCTCGGTTCACCTGGTGCCGAACATCATCTCGGTGGCGGTGCTGCGGGAACTCGGCCCCCTGATCGCCGCGATCGTGCTGGTGGGCTTCGCGGGTGCATCGATCGCCGCGGAGATCGGGACGATGGTCGTGGGCGAGGAGATCGAGGCACTGGAGGCCCATGCGCTGAACCCGGTGCGGTTCCTCGTGGTGCCGCGGGTGATCGCCAGCGTGCTGGCGATGCTGTGCCTGGCGGTGGTCTCGAACCTCATGGCCATCGGCGCCGCGGCCCTGATGAGCAAGACCATCCTGGGCATCTCATGGACGACGTACTACGAGGGCACACTGTCGCAGGTCGGCCCCGTGGACTACATGACCGGCCTCATGAAGGCGGGGATCTTCGGCCTGCTCATCGGCCTCATCGCCTGCGGCAACGGCCTGAAAGTCAGCGGCGGCGCGGCGGGCGTGGGCAAGGCGACCACCAGCACCGTCGTCGAGTCGGTCGTGGCGGTCATCTTCGCCGACCTCATCTTCACGGTGATCTTCTACGCGCTCAAGATGTTCTGACGCGGAGCCGCAGCGGGTAGATTGCACCGCATGAACAGCCGCCGCTCCCTCGCCGCGCTCGTGTGCCTTGCCGGGTTGCTCGTCGCTTCGTGCGTGGCCCCGACCCCTACCGCCCGTCCGAGCGGACCGAAGGGCTCGCTCTCATCCGCCAAGACCGACCTCGACGTGCAGTCCGTGGTGATGAACATGGGCGATGATGTGGCAACGGCTCTGGCCGAAGCGATGAACCCGGTCATCGCGGACCCCTCAGCCAGCCCCTCGGCACGCAACTTCGCCCAGTCGTTCCTGCGCGGGGGCACGTCGTCGGCGGTCGACATCGCCGTTTCGCCGAACCCCGACGCCGCGCTGCTCGACATGCTGGTACTCACGTCGCTCGGCTGCTGGGCGTTCGAGCGCCAGTGGCAAGCGGCGGGCATCCCCGAGGCCGCCGGCCAGCGCGCTCAGGAACGTCTCCGTGCTGGCGAGCAGACGGTTTGGAATGCCGCCGGCACTCTGCTGACACCGAATCAGATGGGCACGCTCCGCGCCATGATCGAGGACTGGGAGGCGGCCAATCCGACGCGTGTGGATATCGCCTTTGTCCGGTTCTCCGACTTCATCAACCTCCGCGACCGTGCCGGTACCTCGAACCGCGTTCGCGCCACAGGCCTGCTCCGCGAAGTCACCGAGGCGAGCGCCGTGGTCGACTCCGCCCGCCTTCTGGGCGAGCGCATCGTCTGGTACGCCGGACGCTACCCCGTTCTGGTCGGCCAGCAGGTCGAAACCACGGCGTACCGCCTCGCCGACCAGCCGGAACTCCGCCGCCTGATGGACGCGGCCGACTCGACCAAGCGCCTCAGCGACGCGCTGACGGCCCGCGTCCTGACGCTCGAGCAGGACATCGCCGTGCAGCGCGATGCGCTCTTCCAGAAGATCGCGAGCGAACGCGAAGAAGCCGTGCTTTGGGCCAAGTCCGCGCTGGAGGAGTCCGCCGGGATCATCGTGAAGGACATCGATTCCAAGTTCGCCTCGGCACGCGACGTGGCGATCACGCAGGCCTTCGACCGCTTCGCGCAGGAGCGTCACGCCTTTCTCGATGATCTCGAAGCCCGCGAGGGCACGCTCCGGGCGATGGCGACGGAGCTCCGTGACACCATCGCGACAACCACCACGCTGGCCACCGAACTCACCGGAACCGTCGGGGCCATCGATCGCATCGTCGCCCGCTTCGACCAGCCCGCCGCGCCGGGCTCGAACCGCAAGCCGATGGAGATCACCGACATCCGCGACGCGGCGATCGAGGCCACCAAAGCCGCCGAGCGCATGACCGAGCTGCTGGAACAGGCAAACCAGTTCACCGCGTCGGACCGCTGGGACAAGGGGTTCGTCCACTTCGACCGCGCGACGACCGGTGTCGTCGACCGTGCGTTCTGGCGCGGGCTCATCCTGATCGCGGTACTGTTGGTAGGTTTGGCGCTGACGCGGCTTGTTCCGCAGCGGGTGGCAAAGTCGTCCGTGTGATGTGGGTGGGCAGCCGAACTTGGGGCGCGGCACAGAGACATCTATCCCGCCCTTCGCATCGGCCCCACATGCCCCACGACCGTCAGGGGCCGCGGCGGGCGCACGCCGTCCTCCCGCAGGCCCGCCAGATGCATTTCAGCGGCCTCACCGAGCCGCTTCACAACGACACCGCGGGTCCGTCCGGTTGCGATACACCCCGGCAAGTCTGGGATGTAAGCCGAATACCCCGTCCGGGTCTTCTCAATGACGTACGCGTACCGCATCACTTCCTGCCTTTCGATCTCAAACCCGCCTGCTTGAGAATGCTATTCAGGGTTCCGGGGGCGACGTCTTCTGTGGGTGAGCCCGCCACGGTCACCCGTCCCGGTTTGGTGGGGTGCTTCAATTGGCGATGGCTGCCCGTGGTACCGACGTGGACCCAGCCGTCGTCGGCCAGCAGTTTGAGAAGTTGCCTCACCTTCATCGGCATTCGAATCCCCGCTCTCCCTCGCCGAGATCGACCCGATTACACCCGCACCACCCCCGCCCCGCGCCGCGCGAACCACTCCACCGTCCCCTTCAACCCCTCCTCGAACGATTTCACCGGCTCGTACCCCAGCAGTTCCCGCGCCCGTGAAATGTCCGCCTGCGAGTGCGGGATATCCCCCGTCCGCTCCGGCTCGAAGCGGGCCGACACATCGGTGCGCCCCGTCAGCCCCGCCAGCGTGTTCATCAGTTCCAGCACCGTGGTGCGCCGACCCAGCCCGATGTTCACCACCTCGCCGCGCGGGTCGCGTGTCACGCTCGCGGCCAGCATGTTGGCGTACACCACGTTCTCCACCGGCGTGAAGTCGCGCGTCTGCAGACCGTCGCCATAGATCACCGGCTGCTGCCCCTCGCTGAGTTTCTTGATAAACCGCGCGATCACCGCCGAGTACGCGCTGTCACCCGGCTGGCGCGGGCCGAAGACGTTGAAGTACCGCAGGCTCATCCCCGGCACGCCGTAGCACACCGCCCACGTCCGCACGATGTGCTCGCCGCCGAGCTTTCCGACCGCATAGGGCGACATCGGGCGCGGCACCATCGTCTCGACGCACGGTCCACGCCCCCCGCCCCCGCCTCCCGCCCCTCCACCCGACGGATCATCCCCGTACGCGCTGCTGCTCGCGGAATAAATGACGCGGCGCACCCCCGCCTGCCGGCACATCTGCGCCACCCGCAGCGTCCCCGTCAGGTTCACCTGCAGCGACCGCTCCGGCTCGGCGATCGACCGCGGCACGCTGCCCATCGCCGCGAGGTGGAACACCACGTCGGCCCCCATCACCGCCTCGCTCAGCGCCCGCGGATCGAGGATCGAGCCGTAGACAAACCGGCACCGCCCCGGGTGCTGGTCGATCAGCGCCGCCGGCGCATCGGCCTCCGAGTTGGAAAGGTCGTCGATGATCTGCACCGTCGCCCCGACATCCAGCAGCGCCGCGGACAGATGCCCCCCGATGAACCCCGCACCCCCCGTCACGCACACCGTCCGCCCTTTGAAAGCGCGACGGAACAACTCGACCTTGTCGGCGGGGAAGGTCACGCGGCAAGTCTAACGCCCACCCACCCAAGGGGCGGAGTCTGCGGCGGACCGGACAGGTGCCGTACGCGTGATCGGCTGCGTCCGAGAAGCACGCTGCCTCACAAGAAAGGCTGGGCCATTTGGACTTTTGGTTGGCGCGCCGTCCTCGGTTTGCGTGATTGAAGACGCGAGACCGGACCATCGTGGCCCCCCGGCCTCGCCACTCGATCCTTGCCCCATCCCAACGATAGGAGATCCTGACATGCATCGCACTCGATTGATCGGTCTGGTGTCCGCCGCCGTTCTCGCCGCCGCGTGTGGGACCTCGCTGGCCCGTCCGCCGGTGGGGACCGAGTTCACGTACCAGGGGCAACTGCTCAAGGCGGGCCAGGCCCTCACGGGGAACGCCGACTTCCGCTTCACGCTCTTTGACGGCCCCGGCCCCGCCGCCAACGTCGTTGGCACGATTCAGAACGTGGCCAACATCCCGGTCGACCAGGGCCGCTTCGAGTGCGCCGTCAACTTCGGCGAATCGCCCTACACCACCAACGAGGAACGCTGGATGCAGGTCGAGGTGCGGAACCCGTCCGGCATCGGCAATTTCTCGCTGATGGGCGAC
>CAYZFW010000139.1:0-6882 GCA_964477615.1 uncultured Phycisphaeraceae bacterium
CGACGGCTTCACCAACGTGACCGACCTGACCATCTTCCTCGCCAACTTCGGCACCAGCGTGACGCCGAACACGAATGGCGACTTCGACGGCAACGGCTCGGTCAACGTCGCCGACCTCACCATCTTCCTCGCGAACTTCGGCTGCCCGGCCTGATCTGAATCGAGCACTTTGAGCGCATGAAACTTCTGCGACCCCCAAAGTGATCCGGTGAATTCACCACGGCCCGGCCCTCTGAACTGAGGGCTGGGCCTTTTTCGTCCCGCCCCGAACGGCGGGCTTCCCAAGAAAGAAGAGAGGATCTCCCGATGCACAAGTCCATCAAGGCCGCGGCCTCGCTCGCACTCTCCGCCGGCGTTGTCCTCGCCGTTCCGCCGAACCCGGCGCCACCGATCTCGAGCGGGCCCGACGTGGTGGTGGGCGGGATCGGAGGCGGGGGTGGCACGTCGCCCTTCGGCGACGCGTCCGGCCCCGCCAGCCTCAAGAACGGCACCACCGGCGGCGTCACGGCGTGGTCGTTCGGAACGATCTCGTGCAATATCGGCGATGCCGAAGCCATCTGGATTGACGACGGCCCGCAGCCGAACCGGCACCCCGTGATCGGCACGCAGCTCTACCGATACCGCACGGTGAACGGCGCTGGGCAGCTGGACATGCTGGGTATGAACTGGCTCAAGCACGGCTTCTGCGCGCTCGATGCCAACGACTGCTCCCAGCTCACGAACCCGCCTGGCGTCGCCGTCGAGAACCCCGTCTGTGACTGGCTCGGCGTGTTCGGCACCGATACCTACACGGCGTCACTGAACGCCAACCAGCTCGACCTCGGGCCCCGCTCTGAGATCAACCCCTGGACCGGGGCGTACCCCTACCCGTACATCCTGCAGTGGGAAGTGACGAGTGCCGACCCGACCTTCAAGCGCACGCAGATCAACAACGCCGATCTGGTCGCGGGCGCGCAGTACATCGTCGAGGCCGTGTACATCACGACCGACGAGCCGCCGGCGAATCGGTACAACAACTACTCCTACCGACTGATGAACGCCTCGGGCACCGGCTCCGCGACGACCTTCTCCTTCTCGCTCTCCTCGCCCACGCAGGCGATGCAGACCGCCATCGACGCGTGGCGGGCCCTCGACGCGGGCGTCACCAAGGTCTCGATCGATCCCTCGGGTACATCCGACGGCCGCCTGACGCTGGGCTACAAGGTCACGCAGACCGGCCCCTCCACCTGGCACTACGAGTACGTCCTGCACAACATGAACAACGATGCGGGGGTCCGCTCGTTCAGCATCCCTGTTGATTCCGGCGTGGCGCTCAGCAACATTGGCTTCCGTGACGCCAGCTACCACTCCGGCGAGCCCTACTCCGGCACCGACTGGACCTTCGCCAACGGCGGCGGCGCGGCCTCGTGGTCAACACAGACGTTCGCCCAGAACGTCAACGCCAACGCGCTCCGCTGGTCCACTGCTTACTCGTTCCGATTCGATGCGAACCAGCCCCCCACCCCCGGTACTCTCACCCTCGGGATGTTCAAGACGGGCGCGAACGTCGCCGTGAACAGCATCCAGGTCCCCGCGGTTCCCCCGCCCCCCGTGCCCGGCCCGTTCAACCTGTCGACCCCGACGAACGGCTCGACCACGGCCAATCGCACCCCGACCCTGACGTGGTCGGGCTCGTCCGGCGTGGCGACGTACACCGTGAAGATCGCCACTGACGCGGGCCTCACGAGCGTCGTGAACAGCCAGGCCGGTCTGGGCGGGACGTCGTACGGCGTGCCCGCGAACGTGCTCAACTACAACACCCAGTACTTCTGGGGTGTCACCGCCGTCAACGGCGCAGGCACGACCGACTCGACACCGGCTTCATTCTCCTTCTTCACGCCCCCGGCCCCGTGCACGGGCGACCTCAACAATGACGGCTTCACCAACGTCACCGACCTCACCATCTTCCTCGCCAACTTCGGCACCAGCGTGACGCCGAACACGAATGGCGACTTCGACGGCAACGGCTCGGTCAACGTCGCCGACCTGACCGTCTTCCTCGCCAACTTCGGCTGCCCCGCCTGAGTCTTCGCGGCGGGACAACACACGTGATTCTCGCGCAACGCCCCTCATTCGATGGGCGTTGTGTCATTTTGGGACTCTTGCGATTGTCCGGGTCGCCCCCCGAGCAAGGCCGGGCACCCAAATTTGGCATCGGCTCACGGCGCGACAGATCACGCTTGATCCAACCCAAACAGGTGCCACAATCCCTCGTACGTCCGCTCAGGAGATACACCTGTCCCCCACGGAGATTCGCATGACGATGTCACGCTGCCAGATCGTTGCCGGGCTCGCGCTGTGCGCGGGGCTTGCGTCCGCTGTTCCGCCAAACCCTGCGCCGCCGATTTCGAGCGGACCGGACGTTGTGTGCTCTTCGATCGGGTCGGGTTCCGGTCAGGCACCCTTCGGCGACACGGCGGGCACCGCGACGCAGAAGGACGGCACCATCGGCGCGATCTCCGCGTTCTCCACGGGCACGGTGTCGTGCAACATCGGCAACGCCGACGCGATCTGGAGCTCCGGCGACAACCGCCACCCTTTGATCGGCACGCAGATCTACCGCTTCCGCACCGTCAACGGCGCGGGGCAGATGGACATGGTTGGTCTGAACTGGCTGAAGCACAGCTTCTGCGCTGCCGACGAGACCAACTGCTCGCAGTTGACCAACCCGGCGGGGACCACGTCGGGAGGCGCTGGCTGCACTTGGCTCGGGCCGTTCCGCACCGACTACTACTGGGCCGGCCTCAACGCCGCTCAGGACGATCTGGGCCCCCGCTCCGAGGTGAATCCCTGGACCGGTTCGTACCTGTACCCCTACCAGCTGGGCGGCTTCGGCGCCACCGGCAACGCGATCTTCAAGCGCACTCAGGTTCCGCACGCGGATCTGATCGCGGGCGCCCAGTACCTGTTTGAGGTCTTCTACATGGCGACGGATGAGCCCGTCTCCAACCGGTACAACAACTACTCGTACCGCCTCGCCAACATCAGCGGCTCCGGCTCGTCGGCGACCTTCACGTACTCCGGCCCGACGCAGGCGATGCAGACCGCGGTTGATGCCTGGCGTGCCCTTGAGTCCGGCGTCACCAAGGTCTCGATCGATCCGTCGGGCGTCTCCGACGGGCGCCTGACCCTCGGCTATAAGGTGACGCAGACCGGGCCCAACACCTGGCACTACGAGTACCTGCTGCACAACATGAACAACGACGCGGGCGTCCGCTCGTTCAGCCTGCCGCTGGATTCGAACGTCGTCCTGACCAACGTCGGCTTCAAGGACGTCACCTACCACTCGGGCGAGCCCTACTCCAGCACCGACTGGACCTTCGCCAACGGCGGCGGCGCGGCCTCTTGGTCCACCCAGACCTTTGCCCAGAACGTCAACGCCAACGCCCTCCGCTGGGGCACCGGCTACTCCTTCCGCTTCGATGCCAACATCGGCCCCACCACCGGCACGCTGACCCTCGGCATGTTCAAAACCGGCGCGAGCGTTGCGGTGAACAACATCCAGGTGCCCGCGGTTCCCCCGCCGCCCACCCCCGGCCCGTTCAATCTCTCCTCGCCCGCCAGCGGCTCGACCGTTGGTAGCCTGACGCCGACTCTCTCGTGGTCGGCGTCTTCGGGTGCTGACACCTACGAAGTTGTTGTCGCGACCGACAGCGGCCTGACGAGTGTCGTCGCCTCGGCCTCGGGCCTCCCCGGCACGTCGTGGGCGGTCCCCGCGGCGTCGCTCGTGAACGGCACGACGTACCACTGGGGCGTCACGGCCTTCAACGGCGCCGGTCGGACGGGTTCGACGCCGGGCTCGTGGTCGTTCCTCACCCCGCCGGCGTGCGTGGGTGACCTCAACAACGACGGCTCCACCAACGTCTCTGACCTCACCATCTTCCTCGCCAACTTCGGCACCAGCGTGACCCCGAACACCAACGGCGACCTTGACGGCAACGGCAACGTGAACGTCTCCGACCTGACCATCTTCCTGGCTAGTTTCGGCTGCCCGTCGTAATCAGGCCATGCGGATCAGGTGATTTGCTGAACGTACAAGGGCCCTCCTTCGCGGGAGGGCCCTTTTCATTGGTCCGAGTCGACCGTCGATCGGGATGGGTGCGGTTCAATGCCGAGGAATTTGGCTTTGGGGCACGAAAGTCGTCATCCGAACCGGTGGTCCGTGCGATAGCCTGATGGACGGCCGGTGATCTGGCAGGTGACATTCATGCGAAGTAGGCCCCGTATCGCGATTGACTGTACTGCCAGCGTCCTCGCGGGCGGGATGTCGCTTTCCGCCTTGGGCGTGCCCCCCACCCCTGTTCCGCCGCCGTCGGTGGGCCCGGACCTGGTGATGTCGGGCCTCGGCTCTGGCAACGTGGGCAACGACATGGGCGATGTCAACGGCTTTGGGGTCACGCTTTGGGGCTCCGCCGCGGGGGTTTCGGGGTATTCGATGAACACCGTGGCGTGCAACATCGGGAACGCCGCACTGTCGTGGTTCGAGTTCACCAACCAGCACCCCGTCTTCGGCACGCAGGTGTACCGCTACCGCGTCGTGGACGGGGCTGGGCGGTTTGAGCAGGTGGGGATGTCGTGGCTCAAGCACGGCACATGCGGAGCGGATTCGGCGCGGTGCACCGAGCTCGTCACGCCGATCCAGATCCCCCAGACACAGCCCGACTGCGACGGTCTGGGCCCCTTCCGCACCGACATCTACGGCGCGGCGATGAACGGCGACCAGCCCTTCCTCGGCCCACGCTCCGAAGTGAACCCGTGGACCGGAGCGTTCCCATTCCCGTACGCGCTCCAGCAGGGCGTCAGCGGGAGTGCGCCGTTCAAGCGGATGCAGGTGAACGCCGCGGACCTGGTGCTGGGGGATGTGTATGCGATGGAAGTCGTCGGCATCGCTCCCGACGAACCGGCCGCCAATCGGTACAACAACTATGCCTACCGCATGGCCACGCTGGGCGGCGCGGGCGGCACGACGTTCACCATGTCGGGGCCGACGTTCTCGATGCAGCCGGCGCTGCACGCGTGGCGCGCGATCGACCCTGCGGTGAGCATCTCATCAGCCGACCCGCTGGGAGCGGCGGATGGCCGCGTGCTGCTCGGCTCGCGTGTCACGCAGGTGGGGCCGTCGCTGTGGCGGTACGAATACGCACTGTTCAACATGAACCTCGCGGCGGGGATCGGGCGGTTTGCGGTGCCCGCGGCCGGGCGTGTCGCTGTCACGGGCGTCGGATTCCGCGCCCCGGCGTATCACTCGGGCGAGCCGTACGACGGTACGCCGTGGGCGGGCGTGCGGGGCGCGTCGGAGATCGCGTGGGAGGTCGCTCCGTTCGGCTCGTCGCCAGTGCATGCGGCGGCGATCCGCTGGAGCACGACGGCGAACTTCCGCTTCGACGCTGACACGCCGCCGACGGGTGGTGCGGTGGCGATCGAGACGTTCTCGGCGGGTGGTGGCGGTGTCGCCTTCGCGATGAACGCCACAGTGCCCTCGGTGCCGGCGTGCCGGGCTGACCTGAACGGCGACGGCGCGACCAACACGGCGGACCTGACGATGTTCCTGGGCCGGTTCGGTCAGACGGCATCACCCGCAGGCAGCGGCGCGGACTTCAACGCCGACGGGGTGGTGAACACGCCGGACCTCACGGCGTTTCTCGGGGACTTTGGCTGCCCGGGGTGATGAGGTTCGATCAGCGGTGCCCGTGTGATTCGTGGCGTGCCGGACTCGTGCCGCGGGCTCGGCTCGATCTGTGACTCTCCGCTTGGGTATCATCCCGTTCCATTCCATTGCTCGGGGCGCGGCCTTGTGGCGTGCCGGTTCGTAGAGCCGGCCTACCAGACCGCTGAGAAGCACCCGTTGAACCTGATCCGGTTCGTACCGGCGAAGGGAAGCGTCAAATGCACACCAACAACGAATCTGCGCACGCCGTTCCGTCGTTCCCCTCTCGACTCCCCCTGCCGCTGCGGGGCGGACTGAACCCCGGGCGGACCGCCGGCGTCACCACGCCGGGCTCATTCGCGAACGCACCGGACCTTGGCGGGCCGCTGATGTTCAGCAGCCCCGATGCGCCGGGCATGCCCGCGCCGAGCGACAAGACGGCGTGGGACTTTCTGCCGGAGGGGTGGGGGGTGGAGAGGGGACGGAGGCACGAAGGCACGCAGGCACGGAGTGGTGCGGACACGGAACGCGCGTGGTCCGGGCCTGCGATTGCCTCGGCGAATCCGCACGTACCGTCGGTCGCCCGTTCTGCCTCCCCCACTGCCCAAGCCCCACTGCCCACTGCCCATTCCTCTGTCACCTTCGCCTCCGCCCGCGGCGAGCTCTTCCGCGTCACGTATCCAACAGGTTTCCGCCCGGTGACGCAACTCGAGTTCGCCCGGCTTGGCATCGTGACGCCGCAGATGAAGCGGGTGGCGGATCGTGAGCCGCACTTTGATGCGCTGAGCGGTGGGCGCGGGGCCGAGGCGGTGCGCGACGAGGTCGCCGCGGGGCGGCTGGTGATCCCGGCGAACATCCACCATCTCTCGCACCGGATGGACCCGATGGCGATCGGGCGTGCGAGCCGCACCAAGGTGAACGCGAACATGGGGGCGTCGCCGGTGTCGTCGGGCACGCACGAAGAAGTCGAGAAACTGAAGTGGGCCGAGAAGTGGGGCGCGGACACGGTGATGGACCTTTCCACCGGCGGGAATCTCGATGAGTGCCGCGCGGCGATCATCCAGAACGCGACCGTGCCCATCGGCACGGTGCCGATCTACTCGATGATCATCGGGAAGAAGATCGAGGACCTCGACTGGGCGACTATCGAGGCGTCGCTGAAGCACCAGTCCCAGCAGGGCGTGGACTATTTCACC
>CAYZFW010000140.1:0-6809 GCA_964477615.1 uncultured Phycisphaeraceae bacterium
CGCCAAGAACCGCTCCGTCGCCACCTACAAACGCAAGGCCGGCACCGCCCCCACCGGCGAAGACCCCGAGTTCACCCGCCTCACCGCCAAAATGCCCGGCCCCATGAAGTCCGGCATGAAGCGCCAGCTCGATGAGATCGCCAAGGAAACCGACGCGGCGAAACTCAAGGAAGCCCTCGGCCAGGTCGAGCAGGTCAAGGGCCAGGTCCCCGAGCAGATGAAGCCCGTCTTCGAGTACATGGTGAAGAAGGTCCAGGACCGCATCGCCGAACTCGAAAAGGCCGCGAAGTAAGGTCGGTGGGGCAGGCTTCCAGCCTGCCATCCCTTCCTTCTTCCCACTCTCTGTGAATCCGTGGCACAGGCGTCCCGCTTGTGTCCCCTCCCCACAACCTCCACCAATCCCAGAGGACCCCCCTCTCATGAAAACCAAGAACCTCACCGCGGGCCTGCTGCTCGCCATCGCCGCGACGTGCGCCACCGCGCCCGCCGCACTGGGCGATCTCCCCGCACGCCCCGAGAAGATCGAGTTCAAGCCCCTCGCCTTCACGCCCCCCAACGCCAAGGACTTCCGCCGCGTCCTCTCCAACGGCGTGCCCGTCTACATGGCCGTCTCCAAGGAGATGCCGCTCGTCTCCATCACCTTCACCTTCAAGGGCGGCGCCTACCTCGTCCCCGAGGGCAAGGGCGGTCTCGCCTCCATGACCGGCGCGATGATGCGCCGCGGCGGCACCCTCACCATGAAGCCCGCAGACCTCGACGAGGAACTCGACTTCCTCGCCGCCATCTGCTCTACCAGTATCGGCTCCACCACCGCCACGGCCACCCTGAACAGCCTCACCTCGAACCTCGACCAGTCCTTCAAGCTGTTCATGGACGTCATCCGGAACCCCGGCTTCGACTCCGAGCGCACCGAGCTCTACCGCAAGGAAGCCCTCGAGGACATGAAGCAGCGCAACGACGACGCGAACACCATCGCCGCCCGCGAGTCCGCCGCGCTGCTCTACGGGCGTGACCACTTCGAAGGCCGCGTCCCCACCAAGGCCGAGATCGACTCGATCTCCATCGACGACATGAAGGCCTTCCACGCCAAGATGTTCCAGCCCGGGAACCTCATCATCGGCGTCACCGGCGACTTCGAGGAATCCTCGATGCTCGCCCGCCTCGAAAAGGCCATGGAAGGCTGGGCCAAGGGCGACAAGATGCCCGACCCGCCCGCCCCCACCCACGAACTCAAGCCCGGCGTCTACCACATCGAGAAGGACATCCCCCAGGGCAAGGTCCAGATCATGACCCGCGGCATCAAGCGCGACGACCCCGACGCCATCGCCATCGAGATGATGAACGATGTGCTCGGCGGCAGCGGCTTCACCAGCCGCATCATGAACCGCGTCCGCACCGAAGAGGGCCTCGCCTATGGCGCCGGCAGCGGCTTCGGCAGCCGCGTCTGGTACGCCGGCGGCTTCCAAGCCGGCTTCCAGAGCAAGAGCGAGACGTGCGCCCTGGCCACCAAGATCATCTTCGACGAGTTCAACAAGATCCGGAACGAGCCCGTCTCCGAGACCGAACTCGAAACCGTCAAGAACGCCGCCATCGAGACGTTCCCCCAGAACTTCTCCTCGAAGGCCGGCACCATCGGCCTGTTCATCAACGACGAGTGGACCAGCCGCCCCGCCGACCACTGGCAGACCTACCGCGACCGCGTCAAGGCCGTCACCCCGGCCGAGGTGCAGCGCGTCGCCCAGCGCACCATCGACCCCGCCAAGATGGCGATCTTCATCGTGGGCAAGTGGGCCCCCATCGCCGCCGGTGACGTCAACGGCCGCGCCACCATGAAGGAGTTCTTCGGCGGCGAGGTCAACCACCTCCCCCTGCGCGACCCCCTCACCGACGTCCCGCTGCCCGAGCAGCCCAAGATCGACGAGAACAAGGACGCCAAGCCCACCCGCTGAGGCGGCATTCCGCAGCGTCACACCCCAGCAACACAAAGGCCCCGGCAGCAAATGCCGGGGCCTTTTCGTTCGGATCGTCATTGAATCTTGTGCCACTGACCGGTCCTCCGGTCAGTGCGTTTGTGACGAGCAAGGGCAGAGAGCACTGACCAGAAGACTGGTCAGTGGCACGAGGCCCGTTTTACAATCCGTATCAGTTCAGCGCCGTTCCCGCATCAGCGCCGACGACGGACCCCAAGCACGCCGGCGACGAACACCACAGCCGTCGCGCCGGGTCCGGGAACCGCTGTGATCTTGTCGATCCCGATTGCGTCGGTCAGGCTCGTGCCACCCGAGGCCCGCAGCGGCTGGGCCATCCGGAGCTTCGTGAACGGCGCGTCGGCGATGACGCCGAAGTACGCGACGTTGCCCGACCGCAGGTCCGAAGGCGCGATCGCCGACGTCACGTCGTGCCGCCCGACCAGCATGTCCTGTGCGTCAAACAGCTCGACAAACAGCGGCCCGGGCACGTCGGTGGTCCCGATCCAGTCCGAAGCGTCCACAACGTACATCCCGATCGCCGTCAGTTCGCGGCTGAAGGTCAGCGAGAAGAACCCGCTGCCCGGCGCCGTCTCGCTGTGGAGATACTTCTCCCCCTCCACGGCGTACGTGTCCACGCCACTGATCCCGGTGAGGATCGAGTGGGCCTGCGTCGCCTCGCTGGTGTGCGTGGCGGTCAGCCCGCTGCCAAAGTCCCACACCCCGGGCACCGGCCCGGCCGCGAACGACTCGAAGCCAAACGCCGAGGCCGTCCCGACCGCCGCGGCAAGAAAACTCGACTCGGCCGCGACAGAGTTCGGGAACGACGCGAGCGCGCCAAACCCCGCCGGGTTGTTGTCCTGCCCGCGGAACACTGTCGCGCCGCTCGCGACCGACGCCGCCGCCATCGAAACGGTCCAAGCAACAACGTACGAACGATGCATGGCTCACTCTCCCTGTGTCGGCCCCATAAGGCCGGTGCTGTTGTGGTCGCCCCGACGCGGGGCACCTGTGCAGGGAGAGCGTACCACCGAGTGTGCATCAGACAAGAGGTGGTGTCCACGGATTTGTCCGATCGCCCGGCCCACGTGGTCGATGCCGCCCGCAAAAACAAAGCCGGGCCCGAATCGATCGGGCCCGGCGGTTGTTTTCAGCCGAAGCATGAACGAAGCGCCGCGGTGTGACTCAGTTCGGGTTCGATCCCGACCCTTGGCACACGTGGTTCACCGGCAGGCTGTTCCGCAGGTCGAACGTCGCACGACCGATGCCGTTGGTCTTCCCGGCGTTGTTCGACAGCGCCGTGGGGATCTGCGCGAACACCGCGTCCCCGGCGCACATCGCCGAGTTGTTCGCCGTCGCCAGGAAGTGCGCCGAGTACACCGCCTGCAGCAACCCGGACCGTAGCGACCTGCTGCTGTACGAAGTCTGCGCAAACAGCGGGTTGATGGTGGTGCTGTCGACCCCGCCGCCGGGGTTGGCGAGCGTCACGGTGGGCGCGGGGAAGAAGCCGGTCTCGATCTCGCCCGCCAGGGCGCGGACGTCCTCGCCGTTGGCGGTATCGCGGCGCACCACGAACGGTGAGTTCGCCCCCGACGCATCGGGATTGACGGTGATGTAGAAGCTGTTGAACGCGCCGCCCGGTGCCGAGAACGACACGTCCGCGGCGATCACGACGTACCGGCCGGCGGTGGCCGCATCGCCGATGTGACCGACCGTCGGGAACGTCGGCAGGCTGAACCCGACGCCGTTGACCGTGCCCGCGGTGGCGTTGAAGTCGCCCGCGTCGCCCCACCACGTGTTCTTGACGTACTTGTTGCGGGGGTCGATCTCCCACAGCGCGAGGTTCTGGTAGGTGTTCCCGCGATCGCCCGCAGGGGCACCCGGACGCAGCGCTCCGCCGTCGTACAGGCCCACGGCGAAGAGCGATCCGCGCCGGTCCGACGCCGCCAGACCCTTGGTGTGCATCCGGATGTCCATCACCTCGGTCGACGCGGGGATGCGCGCGTTGGGGTCGATCGAGACGATCTTGGGGAACTTCGTGTTCGAAGAGAACGTGGTCTTCGACTGGTTGGCGTACAGCACGCCGTCGAGCACCGCGAGCCCCGTGAGCACCGCCGGCACGCCGCCCAGCGAGGGAGTCTGCACCAGCCCGACGGTGGAGAATGGGCTGATCTGCCCCGTCGCGTTGTCCCAGGTCGCCGAGAACAGCTCGTTCCGCGCGTTCACCGGGAGGTTGTTCGCGTCAAGCTCGCCGCCAGCGATGTACCAGTACACGCCGTTGCCGCTGGGATTGAACTGGGTCGCCAGCCCGGCCTCGAGTTCGAGGTCCGCGATGCCGTTGTTCAACAGGGTGTCGATGCCCAGGGGATAGGTGCGTGTCGAGAGATCGCCCGCCGTCGTGGTGTTCTTCAGCAGCGCCGTGTAGTCGTAGTTGTCGAACGTCGATTCCGGGAAGCACGGGTGGCTCGGCGAAAGGCCGGCGGTCAACTCGTACAGCGCCCGTCCAACGCCGCCCTGGATGTTCACGTGGTGCGAGAGCGCCGCTTGGATGTTGCCGGTCGTCAGGATCCCGCTGCCCACGCAGCCCGTGAACGTCGAGGCGTTGAACACCACCATGTCGCGCACTGCGTTGACCAGCGGCGTCGACGACGCCGCCTGCACGCTGTACGACATCCGGTTGAACAGCGGGTCAAACCCGAAGCCGTCGAACTGCCCGTCGTCCACCGCAGAGATGGTGACCGGCCCGGGGGCCGTCGCGCCGCTGTCGATCGCCGCGAGGCCGCGGAAATCAACGGCGGGGTCGATCAGGTCGATCCGCCGAACACGCGGATCGGCGACCGTGTCGCTGGCGTTGGGGTTGACGGTCACGATGATGCGTCGGTCGTCGGAGTTTCCCAGCGCGTTATCAGGCCCCGCCGTGCGGAGCGCCGCGATGATGTTCGTCCCGTCGTGCGTCAGATCGAGCACCACACTGTCTTCCGCAAGGAACGACCCGAGGACGCCGCTCCCGAGGTTCGTCCCCGCGTTGGCAACGAACGAATCCGGGTTCCACGCATCGACCAGATGATTGATGCGAGGATCGACCTCCACAATCGCGCTCCGCGACAGGAAGTTCACGCTCGTGCCCGCGTCGATCGCGGCGAAGAGCGCACCGCGTCCCTGCGCTTTCGCGATCGCGCTCACGTCATACGGCCCAAAGGTCATCACCGGCTTGACCTGGACGCCCTGCGCCGTCGAAGCCTCGAAGATGGCCGTCCCGCCGCTCTCAAGATACGGGCCGATACCGCTGGTCAGCGCTTCGTCCGAGCCGCTGAGGTACAGCTTTCCGTCGAAGTACGCGATGCCTGTGAACGGGTCCTTGCCGACCACGGGACCGGAGGAACCGTCGGCAAAGCGAGCGAAGAAGTTGAAGTTGACGCCCGACGCCGGCGCGTTGGGGAAGAACCCGCCCGCGGGGAAGTTGAGCGTGTACACCGTGTTGAACGCGATGCCGTTCGGTGCGCCGCCTCCGGAAGGCGTGCCGCTCATCAACTGATACACCGTAAGCGACCCGTCGGGGTTGCGGTGTGTCGCGAGCGCACCACCGCCGGAGAAGCCGACGGGGAACCCCGTCGCGTACGTCACATCGGCCACCGGCGTGTTCGAAAGGGTCCGGAGGCGCAGATTCGACGCCGCGCGATCGGACAAAAGGAACGCCGCGGTGAAGTTGGTCCCTGTGGGCGGGGGTGGCCCGCCGCCGGGAGGTGAGGGCGGGCTGCCGCCGCCGCCATCGGGCGGTGGGGGAGGTCCGCCGCCGCCACCATCGGGCGGTGGGGGTGGCCCGCCGCCGCCGCCATCGGGAGGCGGGGGAGGTCCGCCGCCGCCACCATCGGGTGGTGGGGGTGGCCCGCCGCCGCCGCCGCTACCACCGCCGCTCCCGTCGTCGTCCACAGGCGGCAGCGACCCCGGCCCGCCGGTGGCCTGCTTCGAGTTCGTGTTCTGTTGGATGTTGTCGCCGCCGCCCGTCGAGCGGTCCACCACCTGCGTCTCATCGCCTTCGCGGGCGTTTGTGTTGCCCGTGTCGAGGCTGAGGTTCGCCACCTCAAACTGCACCGGGTTCGGTGTTTCCTCGCTGGTCTGGGCGTCGCCGGTCACGGTGCCGGTGGTGCCAGTGTTGTCGTACGACACAGTGAAGGTGCCCGCGTTGCCCTCGGCACCATACGCCTGAGTCGGCTGCCCACCAGTCACTTCCATGCCGCCGCTCGTCCCCTTGACCGCGAGCGTTGCGTCCGGCCCTTTGATCTGAACGTCGTTCGCCATCTTGAGCGACGTGACGTTGAAGTTCACCTGGCCGTACTGCAGGTCGAGGCGTGTACGGTCTGTGCCAGCATCATTGATGGCGTCTTCAAGTTTCACGTAGCCCAGCCGGCCGACCGTAATGAGCTGCCCGTCGCCGATGCGCAACTGCAGCACGCTCTTCGGCGCCGTCTGGAACTCGCTCCCCGGCCCGACCGCCATCCCCACCGTTGCGGGCGACCAAGGCGCATTTTCGCTCGGTCGGACTCGTACAAGGCCAGCGGCTTGGACAATCACCGCGCGATTCTCTGCAGCCTGAGCCGTGCCCGCCGCCGCGGCCGTCGCCGCAGGCGCCGACGCCGCGCCGCCGCCGTCCTGGCGCATGCGCTCCATTGGGCGTGCGCCAAAGGCC
The DNA here is from genome assembly GCA_964477615.1 of uncultured Phycisphaeraceae bacterium. Taxonomy (GTDB): domain Bacteria; phylum Planctomycetota; class Phycisphaerae; order Phycisphaerales; family UBA1924; genus JAFLCM01. Next base: position 6,655 of record CAYZFW010000140.1, read on the forward strand.
AGATGCGCCGGCATCGCCGCAAGCGTGAACCCGGTCACGAAAATCGGAAGTCGCCAATCTCGCTTCATCGTCGGCCTCGAGTGTCAGACGGTTGGAGAACAAGCAGCGGTGGGACACGTGCACGACAGCAACGCCACGGTCCGAGAAAGTCGCGG
>CAYZFW010000141.1:0-6806 GCA_964477615.1 uncultured Phycisphaeraceae bacterium
GGTGGGATGTTCCACCGGCGGGCGATGACGACGCCGACAAGCCGCTGGCAGTGCGGAAGATCCGCACGCCCAGCGGGGCGGTTCGGTTTGTGTCGGCACTCACGGCCCTGGATGAGATCGCGGATGGCAACGCGAGCGGGGGCGCTGGCGGCGATGCTGACCAAGGAAGCGCGGCCGATTTCACCGATGCCGCGGGCGAGCCTTCGGACTTGGATGACGACCACCCCGGGTCGTACTGGTCGAACCTTGGCTACACGACGGTGCGAGCGGTCCTGGCCGATCTCGGCGTGAACGCGGACAAGGCGTGGGTGGAGAGCGCCGGCGGGGAGATCCTCGTGTCGGTGGCGCAGGAGTCCGGCGGCACGGGCCCGCGGCGTGAGCGGCTGGTGGTCTTCACGCCCGAGGTCACGCCGGGGGACCACGACGGCGACGGCGTGGCCTCCGGGCTCGACCTGGCACGCTTCCTCCGTCAACTGGGCGCAAAGCACATTGAGGCGGATGCGAACGAGGACGGCGTGGTGGATCAGCGCGACCTTATGGTCTTCCTGCAGCGGTGGGGACAGGGGGCGGGGTGAGGGTCACCGGCGGAGCGACGCGCACGAAAAAGCCCCGCCGGAGCGGGGCTCGATGAAATCAGCCGTGTGAACTTCGGCGACGCCGGGCGGGCACCCATCGCCTCACGCGCGACGACGGCGGAGCGAGACGAGGCCGGCGGCGGCAACGAGGCCCGCGGCGCAGGCCCAGCAGGTTGCCCGATCCGGTGGAGCCGACGGCGGTCGCGGCGCCCGTGGCCATGTTGATCGTGTAGAGGGTGTCGGTGTTGTTGCAGATCATGTACATCAGGCCGTTGTCGCGGTTGAAGGCGAGGCCGTTGGGGTTGGTGGGGCCGGAGAGCGCACCGATCAGCGACACCGCGCCGGTCGCACGGTTGAACGAGTAGAACGAATCGGTGTTCGAGTTCGTCGCGTACATCGTGTCCGTGAGCGAGTTGTAACCCAGGTTGGTGAACGAAGTGAGGCCGGTTGCGCCCAGCAGGTCCGCCGCTCCTGTCGACGTGTCCACGGTGTACGCGTTGAAGTTGCCGCCACCGCCCGATACGGCGTACATGGTGCCGGTGCTGGTGTCCCACTCGAGGCCGTGCATCACGACGGTGGAGTCGCCGTAGGCCCCGACGAGGGTCGCGGCGCCGGTCGTGACGTCCAGGGTGTACAGCGAGTCGTTGCCGGTGGAGGTGAGGTAGATCGTGTTGTTGTCGGGGCGGTAGGCCAGGCCGCCGGTGGTGCTTGCGTTGGCGCTGACCGTGCCGATCTGCGTCTTGGCACCGGTGGTCATGTCGATGGTGTACAGCGCGCGGCTGCTATCGACGGCGTACATGGTGCCGGGGGTGGGGGCGGCAACGGCCGAGCCGGCGCACAGGGCGAGCGCGAGCGCGGACACAACGGTCTTCATCGTGGTCATTGGTGTTTCCTCCTCTTGCGGGGCGCGGGGCCCCGGGTAACGGTTTCTTCCAGTACAGCATGACCGATTTCCCTGCCGCTGCAAGGGATTTTGGGCGTGCAATCGCACAAAGTGTGAGAACAGGTGTGATCCGTTCGCATTCTGATAGGTCGACGCGCGGTCTGGGTAAGATCACCTGATGAGCGACCACGCCAACCCTTCCCCGGGCCGAGGACCGTTGCACGACGAGGTGATTCTGGTCGTGGACTTCGGTAGCCAGACGGCCCAACTCATCGCCCGGCGCGTGCGCGAAGCCGGGGCGTTCAGCCTGCTCGTGCCGCCCACCATGACCGTGGACGCGATGAAGGCGTACCGCCCCAAGGGGATCATCCTCTCCGGCGGGCCTTCCAGCGTGTACGAAAAGGGCGCGCCGACCATTGACAAGCGAATCTTCGAGCTCGGCGTGCCGGTCTTGGGCATCTGCTACGGCATGCAGCTCGCCTGCCACCTCATGGGCGCCGAGGTGAAGGGCGGGCACGCGCGGGAGTTCGGGCGGGCCGCGCTCGAGATCGAGAAGGCCGGCGGCCTCTTCAAAGCCATCCCCGCCTCGACGAGCGTGTGGATGAGTCACGGCGATCAGGTGAACGACGCGGGGCATCAATTCGAGACGCTGGCGAAGACGCCGACGTGCCCGAACGCCGCGGTGCGGCACAAGACGCTGCCTTTCATGGGCGTGCAGTTCCACCCCGAGGTGACACACACGCCCCACGGCGTCGAGATCCTGCAGAACTTCGTCTACGAGGTCTGCGGCTGCCGCGGGACGTGGAAGATGGCCGGGTTCCTCGAGAGCGAGATCGCCCGCGTGCGGGATGTGGTGGGATCATCGCGGGTCATCTGTGGGCTTTCCGGCGGCGTGGATTCCAGCGTGTGCGCGGCGCTGCTGGCGCGGGCGATCGGGAGCCAGCTCACGTGCGTGTTCGTTGACAACGGCCTGCTACGCAAGAACGAACGGCAGTTGGTCGAGACGACCTTCCGCGACCACTTCGACACCGACCTCCGCGTGATCGACGCCGAGAAGGAGTTCCTCACCGATCTCGCCGGCGTGACCGACCCGCAGGAGAAGCGCAAGCGCATCGGTCGGCGGTTCATCGAGGTCTTCAAGTCCGCCACGCGTGATATCAAGGACGCGAAGTTCCTGGCGCAGGGAACGCTGTACCCCGACGTGATCGAGAGCGGTCACAACGCCGCGGGCACGAGCGCGGGGATCAAGCTGCACCACAACGTGGGCGGCTTGCCGCCAAAGCACGAACTCTGGTTTGACCTGATCGAGCCGCTGCGTGATCTGTTCAAGGACGAGGTAAGGCGGCTCGGTGAGGTGCTGGGCTTGCCGCCAAAGATCGTGTGGCGGCACCCGTTCCCGGGCCCGGGGCTGAGTGTGCGCGTGCTGGGCGAGGTGACGAAGACCAAGCTCGATGTGCTCCGCGACTGCGACGAAATCCTTCTTGAGGAAATCATCGCGGCGGACCTGTACGACAAGACGAGCCAGGTGTTCGCCGTGCTGCTGCCGGTTAAGAGCGTGGGCGTAATGGGCGACGGGCGGACCTACCACAACACGGTGGCGATCCGCGCAGTGGAGACGCAGGACTTCATGACGGCGGACTGGGCGCGGATCCCCTACGCCGTGCTGGCGAACATCTCGTCGCGGATCATCAACGAGGTGAAGCCGCGCGGGGGCGAGGGCGTGAACCGGGTGGTGTACGACATCTCGTCGAAGCCGCCGGCGACGATTGAGTGGGAGTGAACGGGAGTGAAGGGGATCGCCCGCCTCAAGGCTTCTTGTCCGCAAAGCATCCCCATCCGGATGGTCGGCGATATACTTGAGGCATGACTGCCGTTCCCACTACGGAAATGTCGTTCCGATTCACAGCCGCGACCAAAAACAGGATTGAGGCTGAAGCCAAGCGGCTCAATCTCACAACCGCCGCGTATGTGCTGTATCTCATGCAGCGGGCCAACCTTTCGATCGCGGAGGCCGGGTCGCTCGACCGCGATGTGAACGAGGTGTTCGGCAAGAACGGCGATCTCATGCGGCGGCTCGCCAAATGACTCCCGGGCCGATCCGATTCGTCACGGTGCCGGAAGTGCTGAGGCTCCACGCCATCCTGATCGAAGACCAGGGTGGCGATCCTGCGCTCAGGGACGCGGGGCTGCTCGAGTCCGCGATCTCGCAACCGCAGCAGACGATGTTTGGAGAATACCTGCACCCGGACATTGTTTCGATGGCCGCGGCCTACGCCTTCCACATCTGCAAGAACCACCCGTTCATCGACGGTAACAAGCGTGCGGCGACTGCGGCAATGATCAAGTTCCTGAACGACAACGGCTGGTCGTTCGTGGCGACTGCGGATGAGGCGGAGCCGGTGATCCTTCGGCTGGCTTCGGGCTTGATGGAGAAGCCGGAGTTGACCGAGTGGCTGCGGACATGCGCGAAGGCGAAGCCTCGGCTGGAGCTTCGTGAGTTCTTTCAGCGAATCCGGCTGAGCGATCTCACCCAACTCGCTGGCGGGATGGACCCCGTTGGGCGTCCGAGAGAGGACGTAGCGACAGCCCAAGAGGCCATGCGGGCGATCCCGCTTGCCGCCGAGCTATTCGACGCTGCCAATGAAATTCAGCGAGTGGCGGGCGAAAACCCGACAGCCGAACAGCAAGCCAGATTTCGCCAGCTGGTTGAGATGGAGGCGCTTCTGGGCATGCTCTACCGCCTCGCCGAAGACATGGGCTACGAATGGTGAACCCGCCTTCGCCATCGCCCTTCGGGGGTGCGCACGTGGTGCGCGTTCATACCGCTTCGCGCGTTTATGACGTCGCTGTCGGCCGGACCATGCTCGGGACACTCGGCGATCATGTTCGCCGCGTACTGCACTCCCGCGTAAGCCGCCGCGCCCACCTCATCGTGGACCTTGGGCTGCCCAGCGGCGTCATCAATCCCGCCATGGCCTCGCTCGAATCCGCGGGCTTTGCCGTCTCGATCTCGACCAGCCGCGCCGATGAACAGCACAAGTCCATTAGTTCTGCCGCGCAAGTCCTCCAGGAACTCCTCGCCTCCAAGCACGAACGCACCGACCCGATCATCACCCTCGGCGGCGGGATCGTCACCGACCTCGGCGGGTTCGTCGCCTCTACATATCGCCGCGGCGTGCCCGTGATCCACTGCCCCACGACGCTGCTCGCGATGGTCGATGCCGCCGTGGGGGGGAAGACCGGCGTGAATCTCGCGCTGCCGGACGGCTCGCTCGCCAAGAACATGGTCGGCGCGTTCTGGCAGCCTCATCTGGTGCTGTGCGACCCCGACGTGCTGCGCTCGCTGCCGCTGCGGCAACTGCGGGCGGGGATGGCCGAGTGCCTGAAGCACGCGCTGCTGAGCGCGGGGCTTGCTGATGGAGTTCCGGCGGGCGGCGGACGCGACGCGGGCCTGTGGGCCTGGACCCTGGATCACCTCGACGCCTGCCTGCGACTCGACCCCGCGGCGATGAGTGAACTGATCGCGCGGAACATCGCGGTGAAGGCGGGCGTGGTGTCGGGCGATGAGCGGGAGGAGGCGCCGTCCTCGGCCGGTGGGCGGGCGCTGCTGAACCTGGGACACACGTTTGCGCACGCGATCGAGACGCTGCCGGGCTTGGAGCCGATTCCCGGCATTCCGGCCAACTCGAATGCCACCAGTCAGATTTCAGGAGTCGGCTCGCCCCCCGGAGAGAGCCGACCTCCCGCTTCGTTCATGCTCCACCACGGCGAGGCGGTGGGGCTGGGCCTCATCGCCGCGGCGTCGGCCTCGGCGAAGCTTGGCATGATTTCCGAATCGGACGCGGACGCCGTGCGCACCGCGGTCGGCCGCGCGGGGCTTCCGACACGCGTCCGCGGCCTGCCCGCCGACGAGGTCCTCATCGAGCGCATGAGCCACGACAAGAAGAACCTTGGCGGCACCCTCCGCCTCATCCTGCTGAAGAAACTCGGCGAGGCGGTGGTGGTCGAGAACCCGCCGATGGATGCCGTGCGCGCGGGGTGGTCGGCGATCCGGGCGTGATGCTGTTCGTCTGTCGCGTCGGGCAATTCCGCTTTCAGACGTGACGACCGCGGCGCGAGATCAGCGCCATGCCCAACAACCCCGCAAGCCCTGCGGAAGGCGCGGGAACGCCGACAAACACCTCACCGAAGAACTCGTTTCCGAGTCCACCGACGATCTCTCGCACTTCGATACGGTCGAACAACGTGTCGCCAGAGACGCCGATGAATGACGCCACATCGTTCGGACGGGTGACATCAAACTCGTGGACAGGGAGTCCGCCGTCGAACAGGCTGATTCGGAAAGTCGAATCGACGAACGGGGCGTTCACATTCGGGTCGTTCTGGGGTTCAACGAAGCGGAGGCCCGCAGCATACACGTCGCTTGCGAAGTCGTAGTTGAGGTTCTCGGGTCCGCTGATGGCGAACTCGAAATCAAGACGCGATGACCATTCGCCAAGCGCCATGACTGACCCGGAGGGAAAGGTCACGCGAACCGTGCCCCAAGTGAAGTCGGGAGCCGAGTGCGGGACACCGAGGCTGCCTGAAGCGCTGGTTGCATTCGTTGCAGTCTGAAAGGACGCCAAGTCATCAAACACCATGAAGGCTGCGGACGCGCTGGCGGACACCATGAGCGAACTGACCACGAAAACAGCGTTTCGAAGCATGACGCAATCTCCTGTGCGGGTGCGAACTGTGGACTCCTGTTCCGAGAATATACCCCGGAAATGGGCCCAAGCAACACGATGCCGGCGAAAATGGTGTTGTGATCATGGCACCGGACAAATAGAGAAGAGTCCATGGAGTCCGAGAACCGCCAATTTGACAGCCCGCGCTCTTGCGGCTCTGCCTAATCGCGCACTTCTCGCACTTCAAATTGCGCCGAACCCGCTTCACGCTCCGCCAGTCGCGGTTTCCTCTTGAACACCGCCCCTTCAAGCGCCGATGCAATCGGGCATTGGTGTTGCACCAACGGAGATCGAGAATCCCCGGTCTATAATCACGCGAATCACTTGTCGGCGTGGGGTTCGGGCGCTTTCCGCGTCCGAGAACACCACGGCGCACAGGAACACCGGCGCGATCCCGCGTCGGGATTGGCCCGCACGGGCCAGAGAGGTCAGGAGGTCCAACGATGTTCGAACGCTTCACCGACCGTGCCCGCAAGGTGATGGCCCTGGCAAACCAGGAGGCCCAGCGGTTCAACCACGAGTACATCGGGACCGAGCACATCCTGCTCGGCCTCGTCAAGGAAGGGTCCGGAGTCGGGGCGAACGTCCTCAAGAATCTCGACGTGGACCTCCGCAAGGTTC
>CAYZFW010000142.1:0-6798 GCA_964477615.1 uncultured Phycisphaeraceae bacterium
GTGCTGGCGATGCAGAACGACGACGGCGGGTGGGCCGCCTTCGACCGCACCCGCCACCGCGAGTGGATGGAGCACGTCCCCTTCGCCGACCACAACGCCATGCAGGACCCCTCGTGCGCCGACATCACAGGTCGCACGCTCGAGGCGCTCGTGACCTGCGGCGTGCGGCGCGATCATCCGGCGATCCGTCACGCGGTGCGTTATCTCAGGGGCCAGCAGCGCGAGCAAGGGTGCTGGTGGGGACGCTGGGGCGTGAACTTCCTCTACGGCACGTGGCAGGCCGTGGGCGGTCTGAGCGCGGTGGGAGAGGACACCGGTTCGCCGTATCTGCGCCGGACCCTCGAGTGGCTGCGGGGCGTGCAGAACGAGGACGGCGGATTCGGCGAATCGGCGAACTCGTACCTTGATGAATCGCAGATGGGACGCGGCCCCAGCACGCCGTCGCAGACCGCGTGGGGCGTGTGCGCGATGATGGAACTGACCGGGGCTGATGATGAAGGCGTTCGCCGGGCAATCCGATGGCTCGAAGAGCATCAGTTGCAGGAGGACGCACCGCCGACGCCGCCGCCCGAGTATCCCGTGCATACGACGGGCGACGCCGCGGGGCTGTGGCGTGAGGCGTGGTTCACGGGGACGGGGTTCCCCAAGGTGTTCTACCTGCGGTACCACCACTACCGGCACTATTTCCCGGTGATGGCGCTGGCGCGGTATGCGCGGCTTTCCGGTGGACCGCCAAAGCAGGTCGAGGCGTGAACCACGCGAGGTGCGGGTCCGCACGGCGGCTCGGAATCAGCCGCCGGCCTGCATCTTCCGCACCGCATCCAGGCGTTTGGAGTGAACCGGCTGGTTCGGCTCCAAGGCCACGAGGGCCGCGATGTGGCGCTCGGCTTCCTTGTAGTCCTTGCGGCGGAGCGCGATGGTCGCGGCCTGCTCGCGCAGCGCCGGGTCGTAGCCGCTGATTCGCGTCGCACGTTCGACCTTTTTCCAAGCCGAGTCGAGATCGCCCGCGGCGGCGTAGAGCTTGGCGAGGGCCGCGGCGTAGACGGGGGAGTACTGCTCGCGGATGTCGAGGTACTCCAGGTGCGGGACCGCGCTGGCGCGCTCGGCTTCGTCGGCGGCCCCCAGGAAGTGCTTGGCGAGCAGGCGGTGGGGCTTGGGGTCGGCGGGGCGGGCTTTGGCGTAGTCGTTGAGCACGCCGAGGACTTCGGGCGTGATCTCCCCCCCGCTGCCGTTGATCTTGTCGGTGAGGGAGAGCTCAAGCAGGTCCGGGTGCCCGGGGTGCTTCGTCAGCCATTCGGTGGCCATGAACGGGAGCACGGGCGCGAGCTCGACGCCGAGTTCTTCCTCGGACTTCTCGAACGCGGAATCACCGGCGACGAGCGACGCGGCGTCGCGTGCCACCTGGGCCAGGCGGGTGCGCAGGCCCTCGCGCTCGGCCGCTTCGCCGAGCATCCAGTCCAGACGCAGCGAATCAAGGCTGGGCGCTGGCAGCATGCCCCACGACTCGGCGTCCTTCTTCGCCCACACGCGGAAGCCGGCCATGAACTTCGTGGTGTCGACGCCGAGCACCGCGGGGAAGGCCTTGTCCTCGCGCTCGCCTGTTGAGAATCGTTCGAGCAGACGCACCGGGGCGCTCTTGCCCCAGGTCTCGCTGATGTAGCGGTACATCCAGTTGCCCTGCATATACGCCTGCTGGCGGTCGGTGGGCCGCTTCGGGCGCACAAAGGCCTCGTTGATCTCGCGGAGATTGAAGAGGGTGTCGGTGCGGAGGGCGTTCACCAGAAGTTCGCAGGTGGCGAAGTCGTACGGCGCGAACTCCATGCTGACGGCGGCGGCCTCAGTGAACCAGTGCGGCAGGCGGTAGCCGGTCTGTGAGAGGTTGACCGTGTGCGTGAACTCGTGGCGGATGACGCGTTCCCAGTCGTACACGCCGTAGTGCCCGCGCCCCTCGCGCGGGGCTTCCATGGCGATGATGGGGCCGGTGCTGGCGGCGATGGTGTGGATGCCGGGCATGCCGGTGATGCGCACGGCGAACCACTCGTGGTTGGGCATCAGCTCGATGATCGTGCGCTGCGGCGGGGTGTGCTCGAACGCGGCGCAGACGATTGAGTGAATGGACTCAAGCGGGGCGATCAGCTCCTTGGCCACCACCTCGTCCACGCCGGGCTTGCAACGCACGACGAAGTTCTTGCTGTCGAAGGTGACGTAGGTGGCGAGCTCCTCGACGAGCGTGAGGCTGTTGCCGGCGCGGGTGTTGAAGGGGTCCATCTTCACCGCCGCGCGGAGGGCGTCGCGGGCCTCGGTGTCCTTGCCCGCCTGCACGTTGAGCAGACCGAGCTCGATCAGCGCATCGGGCACGCTGGGATTCCGTGCGGCGGCCTTCGCGAGATACGAAGCGGCGCGGTCGTACTGCCGCGCCTCGGCGAGCGCGGAGCCCACCGCGAGCAGCGCCTGGGTTGGGCCGCGGTCGTCACGCACCGGGGCACTCCAGAGCCCATCAAACGCCGCGAGCTCGCGCTCAAGGGTGTCAAACTCGAACCGCTGGGCGGTGACGGCGGCACGGAGTGCCAGCGCGTCGCACATCTTCGGGAAGCGGGCGAGCACCGGGGCGAGCGCCTCGCCGGCGAGTTCCGGTGCGTTCTGGCGCATCCGGGCGCGGGTGAGGATCAGGGCCGCGTCGGCGCTGGGCGCCGAGCCCAAGATGGCGGCACCCTCGCCCTCCGCTCGCACGAGGCCCGCGATGGTGTTGAGCCGCCCCGCCACGGCCTCGGCCCCATCAAATGCGAATCCGCTGACGGCCATCTCGCCCATCAGCCGCCACGCCGCGGCGCACGAGGGATTCATGGAGAGCACCTGGCGGAGCGCCTTGTTCGCTTCGGCGCCGTTGTCCTTGTCGAGCAGCAGGCGGGCCTGCGCGAGCACCGCGGGCCAGTACAGCCGATCCAGCGACTGCTGGGCGTGGGCAAGCAGGTCCATCAGTTTGCCGTAGTCGCTCGCCCCCATGCCCTGGATGCGCCCGCGGACGAGCATGGCCAGCACGCCCTCGGTGATGTCCGACGCAGAGGCGGTGTCGCGCGAGAGCGCGTTCGCCAGCGGCGTGACGGCTTCCACCGCCTCGTCCCACTTGCCGAGCGCCTCGAGCGACCCGGCGCGGAGACGCACGGCCCGTGCCGACGAAACGCCTGCCAGCGATTCCAGTGCCAGGGCCGGTTCGCCGCGGAGCAACGCCGCCTCGGCGCGGTCCTCGGCGTCGGCATCTTTGCCCAGCAGCGAAGCGTCGTCGTACACCCCGGCCGCGAGGGCCGCCCTGGCGCGAAGTCTGGGCGAGGCGAGATCGGCGCTGGTCCACACGCCGTGGAACACGCGGAGGGCCGACTTCTCCTCCGGTGTGAGGTACGCCGCTTCGAGAGCGCGGAGGACGCCCTCGTTCAGCGGCGGGGGCGAGAGATCGGGCGAATCGGTGCGGGGCGGGGCGATCACGCCGTGACGCTGGGGCTTCTCGGCGCCTTCGTCCTGGGCGGTGGCCCGCGTGACCGTGCCAGCGGTGAGTGCGATCACGAGCGCGGCGCGCAGAGGGAGCGCTGCTCGATCCACGCTGCGGCGACTTCCGTTTCGCATCTTCATGCTCATCTCATCGGCCGTTCCGGCGTGTTTCACTCGCCGCCCTGGGCGTTGGCGTCGACGCGCTTCAGTTCGCGCTGCACGTCCCAATTCTCATCCGCAGGCGGCTCGGCGACATCGGCGATCGCGGCGGGGAACGCCGGGTCGTTCACCTTCATCCCGATCAACCGCACGATGCTGACATCGCCCTGGCGGTTCAGCGTGCGGGCCATGCGGGGGAGCAACCGGCCGTTGTTCCGGTCGTCGGGGCGGTACCACAGGCGGATCTCGCGGAACTCGTCGCGGTCGAACGCGGCGCGGGGCGTCAGCACGATCTGCGTCGAGCCCTTCACGGTCTCCTGCAGTTCCGGCTCGTCGTCAATGGACTCGTTGGTGCCGACGAGCTTGGCCTCGTAGCGGGTCAGGATGTCGTCTCGCTTCTGGCCGATGGGGATGGGGAAGGGTCCCTCGCCGAGGCGCAGAGGGTTGATGCGCTCGCCGGGCAGCGCGACCTGACGCTTAATGAACCGTCTGGCGGCGAAGTTCTTCTCGATAAACCACTCGCCGTCGAAGACGTACATCTGCTGCTCATCGCGGATGGCCTCTTCGATCTGGAGTTGGTTAAACGACACGGCGAAGACGGCGGGGGCCTGGGGCTTCTCGCCGCAGGGCTTCACCTCGGCCTTGTAGTAGATGTCCCCACGCCGGATGTGGCGGTCACCCTGGAGTTCGAAGCGGCGGTCGTACTCGATGCGCGCCTCGAACGACACGAGCCCCGAGTCGGCCTTCTCGAGCGCCAGCAGCAGCGCATCAGCATCGGCGAAAGCGGCCGGGACAGGCTGAGCGGGCACGACCTGCTTCACGGCATCGTCTTCCGCTGCGCCGGTGCCCCCGACGGCGGCAAGGCCCATGAGTTGAACTGTCCAGATCCACATCCACATGGCAAACTCCATCCGCGTTCGGCGTGCGTTCAGTCACTGTATACCGACGCGGGCGGATGGGGTTGGGGGTTGTGACCTGCTGAATCTCCGCTGCAAGTGTGGCCGAGTCTCGGCTTGGGTACCCTCGCCGGTCCATGCCCAAGACCACCACCAACACAGAACACGACGACTGGTTCCCGCTCGACCCCGCCGAGCACGCGCGGCAGGTGCGGGCCATCCTGAGCCTGCTCGGGCGCGGGCGTCGTCGGGTGCTCGATTTGGGGATCGGCGATGGTCGGACGGCGGTGCCCTTGGTCGAACGCGGGCACGAGGTGGTGGGCATCGACCGGGACCGCGCCGCCGTGCGCGCCTGCGAGGCGAAAGGGATCGCGTGCGAGTTAGGTGATTTCGCGGCCTCGGGCCGGCGCGCCGGCACGGTGTGGAATCGTGTCGTGCAGGGTGGGCCCTTCGATGCCGCGGTGTGCGTCGGCAACACGTTCCTGATGGTGTCGTCCCCCACTGCGGCGGTGGAGTTGCTGGGGAAACTGGCGGCGTGCCTGAAGCCGGGCGCGCCGCTGGTGCTCGATGACTTCTCGGGGCTGTGGCGCGAGGTGGCGGAGGGGTACTGGCAGGAGGGTGTCAGCGAGGACGGCACGCAGCAACTGCTCTGGGCCCCGGGCGACAATGTGCTGGCGCTTCGACGCGGCGCAGCGGTGAAGCGGGGATCGTGGAAGATCACGAAGTCCGACGTGCGGATGCGGCTGTGGTCGAAGGGGGAACTGCACCTGTTGGCGTGCGCGGCGGGATGGACATTCCCCGCGAAGCAACCGCACGGATTGACGGTGCTGCACGCACCTTCGGCATCGCCACGTTGATGCAGCGATCGATTGAAGCGGCCGCACTCGACCACTCGACCACTCCTGCGCCGCTCACTCCGCCTTCGCCTCGGCCTGGTGCGGATCGTCGGGGACGACGTCGTTGGTGATGACGACTTCGGCGCGCTGGTTTGGCTGGTGCTCTTCGCGCGAGTAGGCCAGCGGGATGAGCCGGTCGCCGTCGCCACAGGCCACGACGCGGAGCTGGTCCCAGCCGACACCATTTGACGCGAGCACCTCGGCGACGGCCATCGCTCGCTCGTACGAGAGCTTGTAGCCCTTGGCGGTATCGCGGAAGGTCTCCGCGGCGGACGCGTTGCCGCGCACTTCGACGACCCACTTCTTGCCTCGGACCTTCGTGGCGATGTCCACAATAGTCTCGATGCCCTCGGTGCCGATGGACGCCGAGCCGTCGCCGAAGGCCACGGTCGCGCCGACCTTCTTGTAGTCGGACGGTCGGACGGACTGCACCTCGCGCTTGTCGCCGGCGGGGGCGTCGATGTTCGCCTTGCCGGACGACTTGGCCTTCTTGTCCTTGAGCCGCTTGACGAGCGCGGCGTCGGAGGGCGCGGTGGAATCGATCTGCACCGGGTTGTTGAACGCCGAGCGGATCGAGATGATCATGTCGAGGACTTTGGGGTCGGTGTTCGAGACACCGGGCGTGCCGCCGGATGTAGGATCCTTGCCACCGGCCCCGGCGCCGCCCTTGGGCTCCATCATGTTCATCGCAAGGAGAATGACGAAGAAGCCCATGAGGAGCGCGACGTTGTCGGCGAAGGAGATGAGCCACTCCGGTGCGCCCTCGTGCTCCTCGTGCGCGCCGCCGCCGTGACCGCCGCCGTGGCCACCATGGCCCTTGCCACCGTGCCCGCCGTCGCCGTGGTCGTCATGTTTGTGTTCGTCGGACATGGTTGCGGCTCACACGCGATCATCTAACTGGCCCAGTGCCTGATGCCCAGTGCCTTTCCCTCTTATGCCGCCTTGGCCATCTTGGCGCGGATCGTGGGCGGCAGGAAGGCCATCATCCGGTCCTGTGTGACACGGGGGTTGTCGCCGGCCTGAATGCTCATGATGCCCTGAAGCATCATCTCGCGACTCTGGATCTCGTCCGCCGAGCGCATGCCGAGTTTGTCGCCCATCGGTCCGCACACGGCGTTGGCGATGAGCGCGCCGTACATGGTGGCACCCACGGCCACTGCCAGCGCCTTGCCCATCTCCTCGATGGTGCCGGTGCCGAGCATGCCGAACAGACCGACCTGACCGACCAGCGTGCCGACCAGACCCCAGCCGGGTCCGTAGATCTTGATGAGGTCGAAGAACTTCTTGCCGGCCTTGTGGCGTTCCTGCATGGCAGCGACCTCAAGCCGCAGCGTTGCCTCGATCTTCTCGGGGTCGACGCCGTC
>CAYZFW010000143.1:0-6787 GCA_964477615.1 uncultured Phycisphaeraceae bacterium
ATGGCCCGGTCGTGCGTCACCAAAAGGATCGCGCCGGGGAAGTCCTCCAGCGATTCTTCGAGAACCTCCAGCGACGCGATATCAAGGTCGTTCGTCGGCTCGTCGAGGATCAGGAGGTCCGCCGTTTCGAGCATCATCCGCGCCAGCACCACGCGGGCCTGCTCACCCCCCGAGAGCGACCCCACCGGCGAGCGCAGCTGCTCCGGACGGAACAAGAACCGCGTGGCCCAGGTGTTGATGTGCATCGATTGTCCGCGGTAGATCACCCCCTCGGCCTGCGAGCCCAGCGCCTCGGCGAGCGTCTTCGTCGGATCAAGGATCTCCCGGCGCTGCGTGAACACGACCGTGCGGAGGTTGTCGGCCCGCTCGATGCGCGGCGCGTCTTCGCCGCCGGCGGGCGCTGGGTTGTCCAGCGCGTCCTGCCCGGTCAGCAGGCGGATCAGCGACGTCTTCCCGCTGCCATTGGGCCCCAGCAGGCCCAGGCACGATCCCGGCGAGAGCGTGAACGAGAGGTTCTCGAACAGCACCTTCTCGCCGAAGGCCCGGCGGAGATTGATCGCGCGGAGCAGCCGGTGCGTCTGGCGGCCCGAGGCGCTGAACTCGATGCCCGCCGCCTTGCTCACCGCAGCGGTGGTCCGCTCGCGCATGGCCGCGAGCTGGTCGCGCCGCTCCGCCGCCGCCTGGATGCGGCTCTTGCTCTTGGTGCGCCGCGCCTTGGCCCCGCGCGACAGCCACCGTGTGTCCTCCGCGACCGTCCCTTTCAGCGACTGCTGCTCTTTCTCCTGCGCCGCGAGGAAGTCCTCGCGCCGCGAGAGAAACTGGTCGTACCCGCCCGAACTGCTGAACGTCCCCTGCGGGTACGCGCGGCTGAGTTCGACGACACGCGTGCTGACCCGCTCCAGGAACGAGCGGTCGTGCGACACGAACACGCTGGCGAACCCCGAGCGCGTCACAAGGTCCTCCAGCCAGAGAATGCCTTCCAGATCAAGGTGGTTCGTCGGCTCGTCGAGCATGAGCACATCGGGCGAGCACGCCGCGGCACGCACGATCGACAGCCGCTTGCGCCAACCGCCCGACATCGCCGCCGCCGGCTGGTCCGGGTCGGGGAACCCCGCGAGATCGAGCTCCATCCGCGCGTGCGTCTCGGCCTCGTGCTCGTCATGCACGTGCTCGGGGCGCATCGCCATGACGGCCCGCGTGACGGCGGTGAGCGCCGTGTCGCCCTCTTCAAACGAATCCACCTGAGCCACATACTGCAAGCGCACGCCACGCCGACGCGTGACCTCGCCCCCGTCGGCGGGCTCGATGCCCGCAAGGACCTTCAACAGCGTGGACTTGCCGGACCCGTTGGGTCCGATGAGCGCGACCCGCTCGCCGTCCTCGATCACCATGGAGACGCCGGCGAACAAAGGCCTGAGAAAGGCCTTGCGCAGGTCGGCGGCTCGGAGAAGCATGCCCATGGGGGCAGGAGGGTAGGAGCGTCCCGCACGCACCGGTTTGCCGCCGAGAAGTGGCGGATAACCCCGGTTTCTCCGTTTTTTTGGCTCGTTTCACCCCCCGTCCCCGATTCCAACAGTTACCTGCCGCTAACTTCCCTTGAAGGGACTTGCCCGGCGCGGCCGATTCCGAGATACTCGGTGATCTCCCTTGACCCGTCGCCAAGGCGCGTCATAGTGCATCAGGCTCCTACGATTCCTCATCCGCCAAGGGGACCTCCGCGAAGGGAACTATTCGATGAATGCCCAGAACTCGAAGAGCGAAGCGCTCAATCCCGCGGCGTTCTTTCAGACCGAACGCGAAGTGTTCAAGCGGAGCGTTGCGGGGTGGCTGAAGCAGCATCGTGGTCAGTATGTGGTCATCCGAGGAACGCAGACCCTCGGCTTTGAGCCGACCTACGGCGATGCCGTTCGCCTCGGGCAGCGAAACGCTCAGATCGGGCAGTTCATGGTGAAGCAGGTGAACGATCCCGCTACCACCGTGGAATGGGTTTCTCACATCGCCACTTCCGTGTAACATCCGCCCATTGTGGGCAATGTCGTAATCAAGTTTGATCGCAACCGTGCGCCGATTGTCAGCGTCGGCGTTCACCATTTCGGTCAGCAGTCCGATGGTGTTCGCTATCGTGAGGCGCTCATCGATACCGGCGCGGTTCGATCGTTTATCGACGAGATGACCGTGACGCAGCTGGGTCTTTCCCCAACTGGGGAAACGACTGTGATGAGCCCGTTGGGCTCAATGGTCGACGTCCTGCTGTTTCCGGTGTCGTTCCGCTTGGTCGTGGGCAAGCCGGTACGAGAGATCGCCTTTGCAAAGGAAGTCGAGGCCGCACTGCTTCCCGGAACCGCTGCGGGATGGCACCACCTCATGGTCGGGCGCGACGTGCTGAACGCCTGCAAGTTCAGTTACGACGGCCCTGCCAAGTCGATCGCGTTCGATCGGCCGTCACGGGGCCTGTTACGGAAGTGGTTGGGGTTGTAGCGGTCATCGTGCTCGCGCCCCGCGCGAAGCCGGCAGTCCCACCGTGGGCACCACCTGCGCCCCGTTCGCCGGCTCAGGCGAAGCCATCGACCCTGCGAACCGCCGCGGCTCGTTGCGGGCCTTCTTCTCTTCCACGGTCTTCAGCAGGCCCACCATTGCCCCGATCGCCTCGCGGATCTCCTTCTCGTCGATCTCGCTGATCTCGCCGTCAGAGATGCACGCGATCGCCTCGGCGCACTCGCGCACGGCGTTCGCCGCCGCGCTCCCCAGGTGCGGTTCCTGACGAACGAAGAACCCGTTCACTTCTTGGCACACGAAGTCCAGCGCGCGGTCGCCCACTTCCGGCGTCGCGGTCTGCAGGCAACGCACCAGCCGCTCCACCGGGTTGGGCTGAACGCCCGACAGGATGCGGTTCACCTGGCGCGTTGAAAGGTCCATCGCCGAGGCAAATCGCTTGACCCCGATGCTCTCAACCATGGCGCGGAAGTGCGCCCGGGCCCGGGCGTTCAGGTCGGCGCTCGATTCGTTGCGGTCGGTCATGGCATTCCTCCGGTGGGCTGAAGGCTCCTGAGCTGTCCCTTGCGTCATCCTTCGTTCAAATCTCGGACGCAATAGGGTTGCAACTGTGTTCGCTGACGTGTCCCAGTCGGATGCGTGGGACAAGTGCATGATCATTCACAGCACGGGGAGGTCTGGCGTGTCCTAGTCCCGATCCATCGGGACATGAAGTCCCGCTTCGGGCTCAAGAAGTGAGGTTGACGCGTGAAGATCGTGTGAAGCGGCAGCGGCAAGGGCCCGGGCGGCTCCGGAACACATGGCCAACCGCCTCCGGGGCCTCCCCGTGATACCCGCTCCTAGGCCTCAAACACTTGTTCACCAAGCCGAACCCGCCGCGAACCGGCCGCGGCGTCCAGCCCGAGCCCGTGGTCCCGGCACCAATCGGTTACGTGCCCCAGGAACCGCTCGCCAAACTGTTCCAGCTTCTTCCGCCCGATGCCCTTCACTGTCGCCAGCGTCTCGATCGTCCCCGGCCTGACCCGACTGAGTTCCTCCAGCGTGGTGTCGGCAAAGACCACAAAGGGCGGGACGCCCAATTCCTCGGCGATGGTGCGGCGCAGCACGCGCAGCGAATCGAACAGCGCTTCCTCGTCCTTCGTGAGCGCCGGCGCCTCGGCTTCCGCGCCGCCACGAAGGCCTGTGCCGCTGCTGTCGAAGCGGGCGCGGGAACGCGAGCGCGTCGGCTCGGCCTCGGGCTCGCGCCGGGCCTCGAGCAGCTTTGCACGGCGCGCCCCGCTGAGGAATTCCTTGCTCGCCGCGGTCATCGTGATGACCGGGTACTCCCCCGGCGCGACCGCGAGCGCCCCGGCGTCGACCAGCTGATGCACGCACGAGACGATCGTCTCACGGCTGAGGTCGCGCAGCAGGGCGAAGGTCGAAAGCCGGTCGTGCCCCTTGTCAAGGAGTTTCTTGGTGGCGCTGCCGCGGAGCACGTCCGCCACGTGCCCCGCGCCGAACGACTGCCCCACGCGGTACACGCACGAGATGATCTTCTGCGCCACCACCTGCGCATCGGCGATCTCGTCGAGTTCGCCCAGGCACACGTCGCACGCGCCGCAGCCTTTCTCGGGGTCGTTCCCGCTGGGCACCTCGTACTTCTGGCCGAAGTACTCCGTGAGCCCCCGGTGCCGGCACCTGCCGGTGCTGACCACGCCCTTGAGGTGCCGCAGCAGTTCGAGCTGGGCCTGCAGCGATTCCGGCGTCGCGCCCGTCTCCGCCGCGGAGCGTTCCATCAGGCTGCGCCACCGCTCGAAGTCCGCGGCGCTGTGCAGGAGAACACACTCGCTGGGAAGACCGTCACGCCCGGCCCGCCCTGTCTCCTGCTGATAATGCTCCACACTCTTGGGGATTGCGGCGTGGACCACGCAGCGCACGTCGCCGCGGTCGATCCCCATCCCGAACGCGACCGTGGCGCACACGATGTTCAGCCGCTCCGACTTGAAGTCGTCGCTGGTGCGCGTCCGCTGCTGTGGTGTCATGCCGGCGTGGTACGCCCGTGCGTCCAGCCCCTTGGCGCAGAGCGCAGCGGCGAGGCTCTCGGTCTCTTTGCGGCTGATGCAGTACACAATCGCCGCGCGCCCCTCGTGACGCGCCAGCACCTGGGCCACCTGCTCGACCATCCGCGTGCGCGGGATGACACGGTAGGTCAGGTTCGGGCGGTCGAACCGTCCAACCAGCACCAGCGGGTCGCGGAGGCGCAACTGCCTCACCACGTCCTCGCGCACCCGCGGCGTCGCGGTCGCGGTGTACGCGTGGATCGCCAGCCCCGGCAGGTGGTCGCGAAGCTCCGCCAGCCGCCGATACTCGGGTCGGAAGTCATGCCCCCACTGGCTGATGCAGTGCGCCTCGTCCACCGCGACCGACCCGACACGGTCCCCCAGCCCGCGCAGCCACGACACCGTGCCGTCGAGCAGCAGCCGCTCGGGGGCGATGAAGAGAAGCTTCAGCGAGCCGTCGCGGGCCGCGGCCCTCACCTTCGCGGCCTCGTCGGGCGAAACGTGGCTGTTCAGCGCCGCCGCCGGGTACCCCGCGATGGTCAGCCCGCTCACCTGATCCTGCATCAGGGCGATCAGGGGCGAGACCACCACCGTGAGTTTCCCCGTCAGCAGTGGGGGGACCTGGTAGCACAGGGACTTCCCGCCGCCGGTGGGCATCACGATCAGGCTGTCACGGTTGTCCAGACTCGCCCGCACCGCCTCGGCCTGCATCGGGCGGAGGGTGTCGAAGCCCCACGTCTCGCGCACGGCGGCGAGCACCCGCTCGTCGCTCACACCGTTGATCAGCCCGGATTCCGCGGAACTCCGCTCCATGCACGCAGTCTACGCTTGGATGAGTCTTGGGTCTTGGGTCGCAGCCACACGGAGCCGAAGAGATCCATCTTGGACTGGCGGCTTGCCCGCCACTCATGCCTCTTGCCGCATGCCTCTTGCCTTCCCCCCATGGACCTCACCCCCATCACTCTGGAACTCCCACGGCCCACGGGCGTCGCCCGGCTGGTGCCGATGCGCGAGGAACACGCACCGGCGCTGCTCGCGGCGTCCGATGACGGACTGTGGGCCTATATGACCTCGCCGCCGCCGAGAAACGTGGACGAGATGCTCACGTGGATGCGCGTGGCGCTCGACGGGCACGCCAAGGGCACCGATCAGGCGTGGGTCATCGAGCACATCCCCACCGGGCGCATCATCGGCACCACGCGCTACCTCGACGTGCTGCATCAGCACCGCGCCGTTGAGATCGGCTTCACGTGGATCACCGCCGACTTTCGCCGCTCGGCGGTGAACACCCAGTGCAAGTTCCTCCTGATGCGCCACGCCTTTGAGACCCTCGGCTGCGTTCGCGTGCAACTCAAGACCGACGGGCGCAATGTCCGCTCCCAGAACGCCATCGCACGCATCGGCGCGGTGCGCGAGGGCACCCACCGCCGCCACCGCGTGCTGTGGGACGGCTTCATCCGCGACACCGTCTACTTCAGCGTGACCGACCTGGAATGGCCGAACGTGAAGCAGAACCTCATGACCATGATCGACGCGCCGCGTGAAGCGAGTTGAGCGGCCTCCTGGCGCTGCACGCGCCATCGGAAGACGCCCTGCCGACGCAAGAGCGCACGTTGAAACCGCACCAATGCACCCTCAACGGCTCACCATTCTGCTGCTCGCACTGGCTCTTCCGTTGGCCGCGGGTGTGCTGTGGGCGCAGCCGGCGGGCACAACGGGCCGCGGCGGCCGTGCCTCGTCGCCACCCCCCCGAATCGGCGTCCGGCTCGATGAGGGCCCCGCGGGGGAGTGGCGCATCTCCGCCGTCGTGCCGCTTTCGCCCGCCCACCGGGCCGGCCTCATGGCCGGCGACCTCATCCTGAAAGTCCGCGGCGAGGCCGTCTTCTTCGACGACCCCGAGGGCTTCCGCGAACAGTTCCGCCCCAGCCCCGTCCACCTCACCATCGAACGCGGCGGCGACGAGCTCTACTTCGTCATCCACAAGCGGGTCTTTGAGATGTAGGTCGGGACATCCAACACCGCGGAATTTCATACAATCCCACCCCAACCGTGGCCGGTCTGTCCTCCCCCCATGGACGCGGGAAGGCCCAGCCGATTTTTTCATCTTCACCAACTTCCGGACAAGGAGCGTCAAGGCATGGGCATCATCCAGGAATTCAAGGAGTTCGCCGTCAAGGGCAACGCGCTCGACATGGCGGTGGGCATCATCATCGGCGCGGCGTTCAACAACATCGTGCAGTCGCTGGTCAACGACG
>CAYZFW010000144.1:0-3992 GCA_964477615.1 uncultured Phycisphaeraceae bacterium
TGGGTGTGGTGTGGTGGCGGCTGCGGTGCTGTTGGCTGTGGTCTCGGAGTCGGCGGGGCAGGTCGTGCTGCGCGGCGGGGTGGCGCTGGATGATGATGTGACGGGGTTTTCGTCGCAGGGGGTGATCGCGGCGCCTCGGCTTGCGGGTGGGGGTGTGCAGCGGGTGATCCCGTGGGACATGGTGCGCGAGGTGGGGGGCGAGAAAGCGGGCGGGGCCGCGGGGTACTTTGAGTTGTCGGACAAGGCGTGGCGGGCGCGGTCGCGTTGGATGCGAGGCGACTACGCGATGGCCGAGCCGCTGCTGGAGGAACTGTTTGAGAAGTGCGGGGGTGAGGACGGGCCGCTGACGCTGCGGGTGTCGGAGGGGTTGCTGCGGTGCCGGCTGGTACGGGGCGATCAGGCGGGCGCGGCGGCGGCGTGGCTCACGGCGCTGCGGCTGCAGGGGAGCGACGCGGGGCTGCCGGCGGATGCGGAGCCTCGGGCGCGGAAGGGCGCTGGCGCGGGCGGGGCGGAGTCTTCGCGCGCGCTCGCGGCGGTGATTGATCCGGAGACGGGGCTGTGCCCGGCGCTGCCGCCGGTGTGGGTGAACACGGAGGATGTCGCGGCGGTGGTGGGGCCGCTGATGGAGATCGCGGGGCACGAGGGAGGTGAGGCGGAGTCGGCGCGCGTGCTGGCGCGGCTGTATGCGCGAGCGGCGGCGCTTGACACGCGCTCGGCGGTGCCGGATGGAGCGGGCATCGGGGGCGATGTGGAGGCTTCGGGGCCGGGGGCTGGTGGTGTGGCGCTGGTGGATTTGATCGTGCGCTCGCGCGATCCGGACGCGGCGGTGCGGCGGGCGGCGCAGGCGCGGCTTGCTGCTGGGCTGAGTGGTGACGCGGATACTTGGAAAGAGGCGTGGCGTCGTGCGGCGCTGGGGCGGTCGCTCTTGATGGAGACGGGTGAGGCGCAGCGGTCGGAGGGGCTGGTGCATTTGCTGCATCTGCCGGCGCGGTTTGCGCACACGCAGCCGTACCTTGCGGGCGTGGCGGTGGTGGAGGCTTCGCAGGAATTGAAGCGGCGCGGCGGGATGGGTGGAGGGGGTTCGTTTGCGGGTGCGGCGTCGCGGATGCTTGCTGATCTGAAACTGGAAGAGCCGTTTCATCCGGCGCTGCGGGCGATCGCGGCGGAGGTGCCGGTGGCGAACCCGGCGGGGGCGAGGCCGTGATGCGCACGGGAAGGGTTCAGTTGCGCGGTGCGCGGGCGGTGCTCGCGGCGGTGGTGCTGTCGGCGAGCGGTGGGGCGCTGATGGGTCAGGCTCAGACTGGTCAGGCGCAGGCGGGTCAGGCTCAGGCGGGTCCGGCTCAAGGGACACCCCCGCCGAGTCTTCCGACGCTGCCCACGCGGACGGTGCTGGACGCGGCGGATGAGCAGACGGAGCAGTACCTGGCGCAGCTCGGGCTGCACGCGCTGCTCGCGGAGCATCTTGAACGGAAACTGGGGCAGACGCAGGGCTCGAAGCGGGCGGAGATCGCGGATCGTTTGGCCGAGGCGTATGCGCAGGTGCTTTCACAAACGGAAGACCTTGCGGAGCAGACACGGATCGAGGCCAAGGCGCGGGAGCTGCTGGCGAGTGTGCCCGAGGCGGACTCGATTGAGCTGCGGCTGGGGCTGGCGCGGGCGGGCTATGCACGGCTGGAACAGACGGCGGAGAAGCGGCGGGTGCGCGAGGTGGGGCCGGACGAGGGCCTCGCCGCGGCGGCGCGGTTTGATGAACTGCTGAAGCAGTTCGAGCGCATCGCTTCGGAAGCGGATGCGCGGGTGCAGTCGCTGGAGCGGCAGGAGGCTTCGGTCCGCTCCGACGAGGCGCTGGTGGCCACGGCGCTGGTGGGTGTGCGGCGACAGCGGTCGATGGCGCACTATCTTGCGGCGTGGAGCGCGTATTACGCCGCGGAGTTGGAACCGGCGGGACGTGAGGGGTACCCGCAGAGCGCGATGAAGCACCTGTCGTGGATGCTGGGTGCGGAGCGGCCCGGGGTTGAGACGGCGAAGATCGAGAACGTGAAGCCCGAGATGATGGTGTACGAGCACGTGGCGCGTGCGACGGTGGCGATGGGGCTGTGCCTGTCGCTGCAGGGGCGGGGCGACGAGGCGCTGCGGTGGCTGGAATTGTCGGAGACTTCGCAGAATGCGCCGATCACTGTGCTGAATCAGGTGTTTGCGCGGCGTGCGGTGGTGCTGGCGCGGATGGGGCGGTGGGACGGCGTGAAGGAACTGGTGGAACTGCGGCGCGTGGACCCGGTGTCGACGGCGCAGGCGCCGCGTCCGCCGGTGCCGATGCCGGTGGCGGAGGCGCGGCTGATCGCGGTGCTCGCGCTGGAGGCGGGGCCTCAGAGCCCCGGGGCGCGGGCGCTGGCGGATGTTGCGGTGTCGGACTTGCTCGCGCGGAACGAGCCGGGTCACGTGTTGGAGTTGGCGTCGGCTTTTGGTGTGGAGCGGTTTGCTTCGACGGGGTTTGTGGGGCACCAGGTGCGGGCGCTGCAGTTGTATGACAAGGCTCGCGCGGCGCACGGCGAATCTGGTTCGACACGGGAGCCGGCGACGGGTGGCGAGGCAATCCGGTTGTACAAGGAAGCGGGGGAGCAGTTCCGGCTTGCACTGGATGCATCGGATCGAGCGTCGTTAGCTGGCGCGGTGGGCAGCACGCGGATGCTGCTGGGGCTTTGTGCGTTCGGGGCCGGGGGCGAGAAGGGGCGGGCGGGGACCGAGAGTCTGGCGACCGCGGCGGAGTGGTTTGCCGCGGCATCGGAGACGTTGAGCGACGGCGGGCAACGGGCTGAGGCGCTGTGGATGGCGATCCGCTCGCTTGATCTGCACCTGGGTGCGTCGGCGACGCCGGCGTCGGGGGCGGCGGGGAAGCGCGATGATCTGATTGACCGTTACATCAAGATGGTGCCCGAGAGCGAGCGGACGACGGCGCTGCTGCTTCGGCGGGCGCAGGCGCGGGCGACGCCGAGCCGGGCGGAGGTGGACCGGCTGCTGGCGGTGCCGCAGTCGGACCCGCAGTATCTGTCGTCGCGTCGGCAGGCGGCGCGGATGGCGTACCAGTTGTTCCGGGCGATGCCGGGGGGGCTGCAGCGTGAGGCGGCGGGGGTGCGGTATGTGGAGATCGCCGAGCCGCTGCTGGCGGCGGAGCGGCGGCGGGCAACAGGTGACGCGGTGGCGGCGGCGAACGCGTCGGCGCACGCGCGGCAGATGATGGACGTGCTGCTTTCGGCGGCGTCGCCGGACGCCGACCGGGCCGAGCGCACGCTGGACGTGCTGACGAGTCTGGTGACGGCGGGGCTGGTGGACGATGCGCCGTTCAGGGGCGAACTCACGCTGCGGCGGATGCAGATCGCGCTGGCGCGGGACCAAACAGCGATCGCGGAGAGACTGCGCGACGAGCTCCGGGTGCAGGACGCGAAACTTGGGGTGATCGGTGAGCGCTTGGTGCTTTCGTCGCAACTGCGCCGGTTCCGGGCCATGAGGGGGGCGGGGGAATCGGGTGGGACTGGCGCGGTGGAGTCGGCGCGGGCGGCGCTGGCGACGGCGCGGGCGCTCATGAAGGCCGAGCCTGAGGAATCGCGCATGGGGGACCTGGCGTCGGTGTCGTTGCACGCTTCGGCGGCGGAGACGGCGGCGTTCTTGTGGACGGCGGCGCAGGATGCTGAGGCGCGTGACCTGGCGGTGGCGCTGTACCGCGTGCTCTCGCGGAAGCAGCCCAACACGCGGGCGTTTGTGCGTGGGCTGGGTGAGACGGCGGCGGCGGCGGGGAAGTGGGAGGAGGCGCGGGACGCGTGGGGGACGATCGCCGCGGCGGCGCCGCCGGGCTCGGCGGAGTGGTTTGAGGCGCGGTGGTTCACGGCGCTGGCGCTGTCGAAGATCGAACCTGAGGCGGCGGCGGACCTGCTGCGGCAGCACCGGGCGCTGTACCCGCAGTGGGGGCCCGAGCCATACGGCGGGAAACTGCGCGA
>CAYZFW010000144.1:4092-6770 GCA_964477615.1 uncultured Phycisphaeraceae bacterium
CTCGCGCGAGGCGGAGGCGGTGCGGAGCGAGTTGTATCACGCCGTGGCGCAGTTGAGGGACCGGGAGATCCGCAACGCGCTGGGGGCGCGGTATTTCCGCGAGGCGTGGGTGCCCGCGGCGGAAGTGGAGCGTGAGCCGTCGGCGCTGGAGCCTTCGCGCCCGCTACCGGCGGATGCGCCGGGAGCGTCGGTGACGCCGCGGGAAGCGGACGAGGAATGGCGGGCGGTGGCGCCGGCGCGCGGCAGCGTGAAGTCGGGCAAGTTCGGATTCGGCTTGGCGGCGAGCCTGCTGCTGGGCGGCTCGACGGTGATGCTGCTGATCTTGGCGTGGCTGGTCTCGATGAACCCGGCGGCGCCCGTGCCCGCGGCTCGCGGGTCGCGAGCGCCGGCGCCGGTTGGCGGTGCGGGTGGTTCGTCGCCTGCGCCGGTGCCGAGTGGGCCGACGCTTCCTGCGGTGGTCGAGGCGGCTGTTGAGGTGGCGGCGGCGCCGGCTCCGGTGTTGGCGCGGCTGACGCCCGCCGAGGCGCGGGAGATGCTGGAGCAGTTGCGTACGGTGGGCGATGTCCCTGCGGGCTCCGACGCGGCGGCGGCGCTGAAGGCGTTCGAGCCGGCGCTGACCCGCTTCGAGCAGCGCTGGCCGGAGGCGGCGGCGGAGGTGTATGCCCCGGCGTGCCTGGCGATCGGCGAGCGGCTGCTGCGTGCCACGCGCACCGAGGCACGGCATGGTCTCGCGTTGTACCAGCGCATCGAGCAACCGCTGGGGGTGTTCGAGAAGAAAGAGGCGATGTTCTCGCAGGAAGAGGTGATCGCCGCGGCGTGGGCGGCGGGGGTGCTCAACCGGGTGAAAGGGGACCAATCGGTGCCGGGGCGGTTGGTATCGAGCGCGCGGACGCGGCTGGCGGCGCTGACTTCTGCGGGCGAGGTGCCGCGGGAACACTCGTTTGTGTCGGGGGTTGGGGTTGCGCTCGACGCGATGGTGCGGAGATGGGCCAGGCCCGCGGTGGAGCCGGCGGAGGAGGTCGCGCGGCGGGCGTGGTCGTCGTGGTCGCGTGCGGCGGCGGCGCTGGACGGTGCTGAGAAGGGGGCGACGGCGCGGGTGGTGGGCGACGCGGTGGACGTGATGCTGCGGGATGCGGAGGTGGAATCGTCGGCGGTGGCCCGCGAGGCGGTGGAAACGCTGCTGGCGACGGTGCCCGATTGGCGCGACAAGGACGCGGCGGAGCGTGTGGTGCGGTGGTTTGACAACCCGCATGTGCGTGCCGGGGCGCTGCGTGTGGTGACGGAATGGATGGCGAGCCGTGGGCCGGTGGCGGCGGGCGGGGCGTCGATGGTGCTGGCTCCGGACGCGACAACGGTGCAGCGGCGTGAGTTGCGTGATGCGTACGCCGTACGGCTGGGATTGAACGCGCGCGCCGGTGGCAATGACGCGGTGACGGCGTGGGCCGAAGCTTCAAGGCGGGCGCTGTCGGCGGGCAGTTCGGAGTCATCCGCCGATGCGCTGACGGCGCTGGCGGCGGCGGCGTCGGTGGCGAAACTGAACGAAGCCGCGGCGCGGCTCTGGGCGATGGATGAGGACGGGGCGGCTTCTGCGGTCGCTGCGGCGGCGCCGGAAGCGGTCGCAGCGGCGCTGCGTCCGCCGGGTGCGGTGGCGTCGCGGGTTGATCCGACGCCGTTCACCTCGCCGGGCACGCCGCCGGATGGTGAGTGGGCGCGGCGGTTCCTGGCGCTGCAGAGCGAGAGTGCTCGGGTGCTGCTGCTGAATCAGCTGCGGAACGGGCGCGGGCCCGAGGGGCCGGTGGACGCGGACGTGCTCGCCGAGGCGGCGTGCTACGGGCCGTACGGCACGGTGCGGCAACTCGCGCAGCAGGCGGTGCGCGACTTTGCCGACCGCGCGGAGGTGATCAACGGGATGCTCGAGGCGATACCGGACGCGTCGAGGCTGACGGCGGTGGGGGACCTGGTGCGGGACATCACCGGAGCGGCGATCCCAGCGGCGTCGGACGCGGGGTGGCGCTCGGCGTGCCGGCGGGCGCTGGTGGAGAAGTTGATCCAGCTTACGGGGGATTCCGGGGATGACCGTGCTGATGCGCTGGCGGCGCTGCTGTGGGAGTCGTGCGCGGGGTCGGCGCTCGCGCTGGAGCCGAAGAAGGCTTCGGGCGTCCGGGGCGGAGAGGGCGGCGATGATGGCGCGCCGGTCGAGGCACAGTCGGCGGCGGGCGCGGCTTCGGACCTGCGGCAGCGGTGGCGCGATGCGGCGCGTGCCGTGCCGGAGGGGAGTTGGGCGTGGGTGACGTTTGATGAGCTGGATCGCCGTCACGCGGTGCGCTCGGCGCTGGCGACGGGGCCTGTGCATGCTTACTTGGCGCAGCGGTTGGGCGGGGTTGAGATGATGGCGCAGGTGCTTGCGGGCGAGCGTGCGGCGCGTGCCGGGGCGGTGAAGGAGATCATGGGTGATCTGGGCGAGAGCGTGCGACGCGCGCCGTCGGCGTTCCACCAGACGCTTGCGGCCGAGCGTGCGGCGCTGAGGCTGTGGCTGATCCGATTCGGGGAGCGTGAGTCATGACGCGACGGATGGGAGCATGTTCGGGCGGATGGTTGCGGGGCGGGCTCGCTGTGGTGTTGTGCGCGTCGTTGCTGGCGATCGCCGCGGGGCAGGACGCGGGGGCACCGGCACCTCA
>CAYZFW010000145.1:0-3670 GCA_964477615.1 uncultured Phycisphaeraceae bacterium
CGGGCCGAGACGTTCTTGGGCATGTCGACCTTGACCATCTCGACGAGTTTCTTGGCGACCTGCTGGCGCATGGCGGCCTGCTGCTCGACGGCGCCGCGTTGTTCGAGGCGGCCACGGACCTGCTCCTTGAGCTGGGCCTCGTCGTTCATGCCGAGCTTGGCGAGGATGTCCTCCATCTTGGCGGGGATGATGCGCTCGACGCGCTCGACCTTGAACTCGATGACGAGGTTCTTGCCGCGGACGTCGACGCGTTCGTGGACATCGGGGCCCTTGCACTTGACGGTGATGGTGTCGCCGGGCTTGGGGAGGCCGACCTGCTTGGCGAAGTCCTCGACGAGGACGCCGAGAATCGCGCCCTTGGGGCCGTTGTCTTTGGTCGGGATCTGGACGACGGCGCCCTCGAGGTCGAGCAGGGGCTTGTCGCCGTCCTTCGCCGAGGCGTCGCGCATGGTGCCGCGGCCGATGCAGTAGTCGCCGGGGGCGGATTTCTCCTGGGATTCGAGGGTGCCCTCGTTGGTGCGGAGGCGGTCGATCTGCTCGGTGACCTGGGCGTCCTTGACCTCGATGATCGGCTTCTTCACTTCGAGGTTGTCGACGGAGGGGAGATCAAACTCGGGGGCGACCTCGACCTCGAGATAGAACTTCAGGTCCTTCGAGGGATCGACGGCGAGCTTCACGAGCTCCTCGTTGCCCTCGGGCTCGGCGAGCACCTGGAGCTTGTGCTGCTCGATGGCCTGCGAATAGGCCTGCGAGACGATCTGGTTCTTGCATTCCTGCTTCACCGACTCGCCGAACTTCTTCTCGATGAGACGGCGGGGGACGCGCCCGGGGCGGAAGCCGGGGAGCGCGGCCTCGGAGACGAGCATGGCCATCTGGTTCTCGAGCTGCTCGGCGACGTGCGACTTGGGCACGACGAAGGAGAGCTTCTTACGGCACGAGCCGAGGTCCTCGACCTTGACGTCGGCGGGCATCGTGGGAGCGGCGGTTGACATGGGAACGCCCTTTCGGCGCTGGGCCGCCCTTCAAGCAGCGCTCGGACCCAGGCTCACGCGAGCCGACCATCCGTGCCGCCGGGGCGGGGGGGAGGGATGATACGGGGTTCGGGGTTCGGGGTTCGGATCGAAGCATCCACAACCGAACCCTGAACCCCGACACCTGAACCCCGTATACTTGCCCCCCCTCCCGCGGGCGGATTGATTCGGCGCGGGTTTTCACTTCCTCCCTCACGCCGGAGTGGCGGAACTGGCAGACGCGCTGGATTCAAAATCCTGTGCCCGCAAGGGCGTGAGGGTTCGACCCCCTCCTCCGGCATTTTCGGGAAGGCGAGAGGCACCAGGCAATAGGCACGAGCGTCGGAAACCGATCCGATGGTGCCAGACCCCGAACATTCACCTCCTTTTATAGAGAGCGAGATCAGACCATGAGCGACCAGCAGAACCAGCAGCAGCAGATCCAGATCCGCATGGACGAGTCCAAGATTGTGACCGTCTACGCGAACACCATCCGCACCTCCACCACGCAGGACGAGGTGGCGCTCGACTTCGGCTTCAACCTGCCGATGCAGCAGGGCGCCGACCAGCCGGTGGTGATGAACTTCCAGGTGGGCAGCCGCGTGATCATGAACTGGCAGGGTGCCAAGCGCCTGATGATGAGCCTGCAGCAGCTCATCACGAACTACGAGAACGCGATGGGCGTGATCGAGTTGGCCCCGCAGCCGCGGCAGGGGCAGCGGAAGTAAGAAAGGCACTGGGCATCAGGCACTGGGCACTGGTGCGGAGTGGCCAGGAGCGATCCCGAATGAACGAAACGCCCCCGAATGCATCGGGGGCGTTTTTCATTGTCTGGCTTGCTGCGTTTCTGGTGTTGCGCTTTGCCGCTTTTCTTACGGGCACGACTGGCCGAAGCGGCCGAGGAAGGTCGTGAGGTCGGCGACGTTGACGACGTTGTCGCTGTTCAGGTCGGCGGCGAGGCCTGGGCCGGACTGGCCAAACTGGCCGAGGAAGACGGTGAGGTCGGCGACGTTCACGGTGTTGTCGCTGTTGAGGTCGCCCTGGCAGGTGGTCGGGGCCTCGCAGTTGAAGTAGCGGATCTGGACGTCGTCGACGCCGGCCTCGACGATGGAGCCGGCGTTGAGATCTCGGGCGATGAACTGGACCTTGATCTGGTCGGTTGGGTTGACGAAGTCGCGGATGCGGAACTGCTTTTCGACCCACTGGCCGGCGTTCTCGGTGACGGTCTCGAGGGGCACCCAGTTGGCGCCGTTGTTGTTAGAGATAAGGATCAGCATTGAGTCGGCGTTGGGGGCGGCGCCCTGGTTGTTGGAGTACCAGCGGGTGTAGGCGATGTAGGCGTCACCCAGGCCTGCGGAGGCGTCGAGGGTTGGCGAGGTGAGGGTGGTGCTGCCACCGTCGACGTCGGCGTCGCCGAGGCCGCCGTTGACGGGGCCCTGGCCGGTGACGAAGCAGAGTGTGCCGGTTCCGTTGGGATTGTCGTTTTCGGGCTGGGCGGCGGTGCCGTTGGGGTCGACGCGGACCCAGCGCCCGCTGGCGGTTGCGGTGTCGGCGGGGACGGAGGTTGACCAGCCGGTGTCGGTCTCGAAGTTGTCGGCGATGGTGGTCTGGCCGGTGTAGGCGACGTTGGCGGTGAACTGCGTCGCGGGGTAACGGAACTGGATGTTGTTGTCCGCCGTGGCGGAGAACCAGTACTGGAGCAACGAGCCGCAGACGAGGTTGGGGAGGGTGACCTCGTACTCATCGGGCACGGCGGTGGGTGTCATCGGCGCGGAAACGAGCGGGAGGCCGACGGCGGTGTAGCGCACCTGCACGCTGCCGGGAACGACGGTGGCTCCGCTGATGCCGGTGACTTTGACTTTGAGTTTGGCGCCGACGGGTGGCGTGGGGTTTGGGTTGGGCGGGGTCTCGAAGTTGAGCTGCTGGGGCCCGACCCACCAGACGAAGAGGCCCTTCTCGATGTCGCTGCCGAGGATGATGCCACTGGGGAGATAGGGGTAGTTGTCCCAGAGGCCGTTGAAGTTTGCGGTGTCGTTCTCGGGGTACGTGTCGAAGGAGGCGATTTCAGTGGGGCTGGATTGGTTGGTGGCGTCGAAGACTCGGAGGCCGGAGCGGTAGTTGGACTGGAAGATGAGGCTGCCCTTGGTGTAGAGGTTGTGGTCGATGGCGGTACCGCCGTTGCCGAAGGAGCCGACAAAGGTGGGGGCGTTGATGTCGGCGACGTTGAAGACGCGGGTGAGCGTGCCGAGGCCGAAGTTCTGTTCGTCGAGTTCGTCGTTGAGGTAGAGGAACTGGCGGTCTTCGGAGAGCCATCCCTGGTGCGAGAAGGCGCTGCTGGGATAGGTGACGCGGGAGACGAGGGTGATGTTTGACTTGTTTGTGACGTCGACGATGTCGACGGCGGGGCTGACGCCGGTGCTGGTATTGTTCGCGAAGCAGAAAGCGATCTCGCGACCGGCGAAGGGACCGGTGGTGTACGAGACGACCTGGCACTCGTGGACGTAGCGAGGTGTCCACTGGCCGACGAAGCTTGGCGAGGCGGGGTTGGCGAGAGAGTAGACGCGGAGGCCGCCCGGGCCGTTGGTGAACCCCTGGCCGCCGCAGCGGTAGAGGAAGCCGGACTGCTTGTTGATGAAGAGCGTGTGGGTGGAGGCGGTGTC
>CAYZFW010000145.1:3680-6760 GCA_964477615.1 uncultured Phycisphaeraceae bacterium
GGTGTCCGGGGTGTTGACGGTGCCCGAGAGGGTGACGACGCCGTTATCGATGTTGGTGAGGTTGATGATCTGGATGCCACCGCCGCCTTCGCTGACGCAGTAGCAGAACTGCTGGTAGGTCTGGATATCGCGCCAGAGGCTGACCGGGCCTGTGATATTGGCGATGACGACGGGGTTGGCGGGGTTCGTAACTTCAACGAAGCAGGTGGTTGCGGATGTGCCGATGATGGCGTATTCGCGCCCTGAGGGGGAGACGTAGCCTTCGACGGTGTTGGCGCTGGTGGTGCCGTTGGCGAGCACGGCGAGCGGGCTCCACGAGAGGAGTTGGATGTTGTTGCTGGGGAAGTTCAGGGGGGGCGGGGTGTCTGAATCGATGGACCACCCGCCGCCGGGCCATGCCTTCTGGATGTCAGCGAGGCCGGTGCCATGCATGGGGCATGCGATGGCGACGAAGGTGACGCCTAGGGCGAGGAAGGCGGCGAGGGTGATGAGGGTTCGTTGCATGGGGGGCGGGATTGGGGAGTGGAGAAGGGGGAGTGTGGAGTGGGCAGGCAGAGTCTAAAACAGGAAGGTGGACAAGTCGGCGGTCTTCACGAGAAAACGCGGGCCAGAATCGGGGTGGTGGCCCTGTTTGCGCGCGCAGAGGCGGATGTTCTCGGGTGTTGCGGGTGGGCCGGTGTGGGCGCGCCGGAGCGTGGTTGCGCGGGCACGGGTTGTCGAGGACGCCAACCCGTGGCACGATCTCGGTCACCCATTGCCCATGGGCAGGTCGAAGCGGTCTCGGGTGGTGCAGTATGAGAGGCCGCCCATTCTTCCGATGGCGTCGAGGGCCTGGGGGTCGATGTGGAGTTTGTCGTTGATCACGCGGTCGTCGGCGTGGACCCAGACGATGCGTCCGATGACGATGTTGCCGCCGCCGGGGACACCCGGTGCGAGTCGGATGACCTGGGTGGTCTCGCACTCGAAACTGACGAGGCTCTCTTTAACGCGCGGGGGTTTGACGCGGTGCGAGGGCGTGGGGGTGAGATGGGCGAGGTCGAACTCGCTTTCGCCGTGGGGCAGGGGTTCGGCGCAGAGGGCCATGGGCTTTGCGATCGCGTGCGAGACGATGTTGACGACGAAGGGTGCGCCGAAGCCGAGGGGTGTGTCGGCGGTGGCGGTTTCGAGGATGTTGCGGAGGGTGTCCTTTGGTGTGGCGGCGGCATCGGTCTGATTTGCGGGGCAGAAGAGCAGCGTTGGGGGTTCTGAGGCGACGCCGGAGAAGAAGGAGAAGGGCGCGAGGTTGGGCTTCCCGTCCTTTGAAAGGGTGGAGACAAAGGCGATGGGGCGCGGCACGATGGCGCCGATGAGGAGCTTGTAGCGGTCGCGCTGGGGGAGGGTGGAGGGGTTGAGTTCCATGGGGGGGAAGGCACGAAGGCACGGAGGCACGGAGGCACGGAGTGGCGTACTGGTCAGGTGGTTGAGTGGGCGAGTGCTTTGTTGGTTCGGCGCAGCGCGAGGTTGATGAGCATCACCAGCGTCATGGCTGTTGCGGCGATGATGGAGATCCAGAGGACGCGGAGGGGCCAGCGTCCCAGGGCATCGACGATGGTGGGTGTGCCGGGTTTGGCTGGGCCGACATAGCCGTAGTTGAAGCCTGTGGCGATGTTGAAGGGGAAGATGAGCGCGAGGTAGAGGACGCCGGCGAGGATGGCGGTGCGGAGGTCTGTCCACCTGGGGCGGAAGTTCAGCGCGAGTGCGTCGAAGAGGGCCGAACCGACGATGGCGGCGTGGAGGAACCAGCCGACGATGAAGGCGGGGCTGCCGGGCGTGTGGACGGGGGTGATGAAGAACTGGGTGCAGAGGGCGAAGGCCCAGAAGTGGAGGATCGCTCGGAGAGGCCGAAGGCTTGTGAAGAGGGCGAGCGGTGCGATCAGGGCGGTGAGGTCGCAGAGTTCGATCGGGAGCGACTTGGACCAGTCGAAGCGGGTTGGCTGGAGATAGAAGATGAGTGAGGTAAGCCAGGCGAGGAGGGCGAGGGTGGCGATGATGAGGCGGAGGCGGTGCGCCGGAGTGCCTGGTGGCTGATCGGGCTCGGGCCCCCTGCGGCGTGCGAGCGCGATGACGATGGTTGTGATCGCGGCGAAGGCGGCGAGGGATGTGAGGTGCTGCCACGAAAGGGCGGGGATGTTCGCGGCGTGGGGCACGCGGGGAGTCTATTGGCGGTGTCGCCCTATGGCACATATTCGCCCGCCCATTTCATGGGCGGCAGCGGCAATGTGCATCGTTTTCCAGACGCTCGCTCGCTTTGCTCGCCGCGCGTCTGGCAACCATCGTTGGCCCGCGTTGCGGGCCGCAGATCGAGAGGCCGTGTGCTTGGGCAGGAACTGTGGAGCCGCACAGCTTGACGATAACGAGGCTGAGTCCGGCGGATCGGTTCCGGATACCCGTCCAGCACCGGCGGGCAGATTTGTCGTTGATGCGATTCCCGCCGGGGACCGGCGGGGTACCCGGATGCACCGGTCAGAAAAACTAGGCCGTCTTCGACGCCGCGGCTTCGTGGCGGAGTTGGCCGCAGGCGGCGGCGATGTCGCGGCCTCGGCTGGCGCGGATGTGGGTGTTGATTCGGCGGGTTTTCAGCACTTCCTGGAAGCGGCGCACGTCGTCGGTGCTGGGGCGCTTGAAGGGCAGGCCGGCGACCTCGTTGTAGCGGATGAGGTTGACGTTGGCGCGGAGGGTGCGGGCGACATCGGCGAGTTCGCGGGCGTGGTGTTCCTGGTCGTTCACGCCGCCGAGCATGATGTACTCGAGGGTGATCTCGCGCCCGGTCTTCTCGAACCACTTCGAGCAGGCACCGAGCAGTTCGTTGATGGTGGTGTAACTGGACCAGGGGATGAGTTCGCGGCGGATCGTGTCGTTCGGGGCGTGCAGCGACAGCGCGAGCGTGACCGGGAGATCGAGTTCCTCGGCGAGGCGCTCGATGGCCTTGGGCAGGCCGACGGTCGAGATGGTGATCTTGCGGGCGCTGATCCAGGGGCCCCACTCGGCGGTGAGGGTTCGGATGGCTTTGGTGACGGCGCTGAAGTTCGAGAGCGGCTCGC
>CAYZFW010000146.1:0-6743 GCA_964477615.1 uncultured Phycisphaeraceae bacterium
CCCACCGGACGCACGAACCTGGTGAAGCAACGGGCAGATGTGTCCACGCTCCCTCCCGGTCCCCGCGTTGTGGGCGGCGCGGTCACATCCACCACGACCGCGCGAGACCGGCCGCCGCGGCGAGCGCGATCACAAAGGGGATCGTCCACGCCCTCTTGAACCGCAGCAGGACCATCCACGCGCAGGCGAAGACCGCCGTATGCCACGGCTCGCGGAGCGCCACCGAGGCGGTCTGCACCGCCGCGACCGCCAGCACGCCGATGACCCCCGCGGCGACGCCGTCGAGCGCGCTGTGCCAGCGTTTGTCGTCCACGATGCGCTCGAACAGCCCGTGCCCGATGAGCGTGAAGGAGAACGCCGGCGCGAACACGCCAAGGGTCATCAGGGTCGCGCCGAGCCATTCGCCGCCGACGAACCCGACGAAGGTGCAGAAGATGACCAGCGGCGCGGGGAGGACGCCGCCGATGGCGAGGCCGTCGAGGAACTGCTCGTGCGACATCCAGCCGCTCTCCCACGGAAGCGAGCCGGTGTACACGGCGCTGTCGCGCACGACGGGCACGGCGGTGTACGCACCGCCGAAGGTGAGCAGCCCGGCCTTGAGTCCTGTCCAGAGATACTCGGGGGCGAAGGTACCGCCGACGTCGGCACCGCGCGGCTCAAAGTCGGGACGCAGCATGTGCGCGGGGTCGGCCTCGCCGCGCGAGATGTTCCATCCGGCCCACGCACTGACACCGACGGCGCACATCGCCAACAGCCACAACGCGGCACGGGGAGCGCGGCTGCGCAGCCACCCTGCAATTGCGCACACCCCCAGCGGAATCCAGAAGGGAACCGCGCACACCTGTCCCGCGGCGCACAGCACGGCGCAGCCCCAGAGCCACGGGGCGCCGAGTGCCTTCCTCCCCAGATGCACCGCGGCGTTCGCCATCATCGCGGCCACCGTGGGCTGCACTCCTGCAAACAGCGCCACGATCATCGGCGACGCCATCCCGTAGCGCACATACAGCCACGCCGCCAACAGCATCAGTATCAGCCCCGGCAGCATGAACCCCAGCCCGGCCAGCACCGCACCGACACGACCTCGCCGCGTCATGCCGAAGTAGCAGCACAGTTCGAACGCCTCCGGTCCCGGTAGTGCCTGGTAGACAGCCAGCACGCGGTTGAAGCGCGCCCCGTCGACCCACCCTTCGCGTTCCACGAGTTCGCGCCGGATCATCGCGATCTGAGCCGCCGGCCCACCCCATGCGAGGGCACCGAACTTGAGGAAGCGCAGGAACACCGCGGCGAGAGAATCTCGCGGCGGCTCGCTCGACAGGCTGCCTTGCTCGGCGCGATCGGGCATAGCGCAGTTGTATCACGGTCACACCGACTGCGAACAACTCGCTACCGCTCTCACGGGCACGGCACGCCGAAGGCCCCGAGGAACGCCGTGAGGTCGGCGGTGTTCACCAGCCCGTCCTCGTTGATGTCGCCCGCGGCACCCGGCACGACGCTCGAGCCGAAGGCACCCAGGAACCGAACGAGGTCGTTGGTGTCGACGGCGCGGTCGCCGTTCAGGTCCGCAGGGCACGGCAGCGGCGGAACGCCCGCGTTGGTCCGCAGGAACGTCAGCCGCTTGCTCAGCCGCGCGGCGTATGTGTTGATCGGGATCGGGTTCGGCCCGGTGATCAGCGTCGGCCCGATGAACAGCCCGCGCGTATCGAACAGCGCCCCCGAGAACTGCGGCCCGTTGGCCGTCCCGCTGTATCCGCCGTCGACCGCCGAGATCGTCGCGGCGAGTTTCGTGATCCCGTCGGCGGGGTCAGTGATGAAGACCGGGCCGGTGGAATCGTTCAGCGCGCCCGTCGCCTCGGTCGGCCCCGCGGCCTGATCGAACGTGAACAGCAGGTAATGCCCGATGAACCCCGGCGGGCTGCCGAAGAACGCCGCCTGCGACACCGTGTTCGTCCCGTGCGAGAGTAGGAAGTCGTCGGCGGACGCCCAGAACCACCCGATGAAGTTGCCCGCCTGATTGAGCGCCGGCCCCTTGTCCCGCCCGCGTCCCAACACCACCAGCGGCTTGCCCACCTCGTTCTCGCGCGTGTAGATCGGGGCCCACAGCGTGAAAGACGGCTGCCCGGCGTTCAACTCGTAGATGGTGATGTCCTGGTCCTGCGCCTTGAACGAGTATGAGTAGGTGGTTTCCACCGCCGTCCCGTTGCGGTAGAAGAACGTCCCGCCCCCGGCGTTGCCCACGTGGCTGGCGCTGATGAAATGCCTCGGCGAAATCGGCGTGCCCGTGTAGTTCCCGAAGCGCCCCACGTACTGCGCCACGCCGCCCGCGAGGTAGTCGCTCGGCCCCACGAGTTGGCGCGGGCCGATACAGATCACGGCGTCGGCGGTTGGCGCGGCGCTCACCCCCAGCGCGAGCGTGGCCAGAGCAAGAAGCGTGCGGTGCCTGGGGAGTGGGATCACGGGTCTTCCGGGGTAAGAGAATCCATCGAGCCGCGGCGGTGCCGTCGGGCAGCCCGGGCGCACCGGGTCATCATCGACCCATGACAAAACCGCCTCAAAGCCTACGGGTTTCTCGGGCTTCGGATCTTCGCTCACCGCCGAATTCACCCGCCATTTATGGCGTGTTCGGACGTGGTTCGGCGTTCTCGGGCTTTGGTCCGCCACTGGGCGCGGGTGCCTCGGCAGGCGCGGCAGCGGCCTCAGGGGCGGCCTCCGGGGCCGGGGCCGGCCCGATGGTGTACTTCGTGCCCGCCACCGCCTCGGCGATGGCCGCCGACATCGCCGCCGTGTCGCTGCCGTGGCACACCACCACGGTGTTGCCCGTCTCGTAGTCGGCCTTCACCGACTTCACCCCCGGCACCTTGCCGATGACCTCCTCGATGTGCACCGCGCACATCGCGCCTTCCATGCCGTTGATGTGCAGCGACACCGAGTGCGTCTGACCACGCGCACCCCGCTCGGCCTCCGCGGCGGCGCTCTCGGCGATCTGCTTCTCGATCCGCGGCGCCACCCACGCCCGCATCGCCACCATCGCCACCGGGATGCAGATCAGGAAGATCACCAGCCCGACGACAAACCGACGCCCCGGCCCGTCCGTCTCGGCGTGCGTGATCGGGGCGATCTTCTTCCACTCGCTCACGCGCCACCCCCTCCACCAAGAACCTTTGGCACCTTGACAAAGGGGGGCGCTGCGTCGGGAGCCAGTTTCATCAGCGCCGCCGTGGGAAGCCCCGGCCGCTCCACATCGTCGTCCATGCGGTTGCGGATGTCGGAGGGGTACACCATCGGCTCGACGTTCGTGAGGTCGAGCCTGCGGAGCGAGTCCATATGACGCAGCACCGCGCCCATCTGCCCACGCGCCTCTTCGAGCTGCGCTTCCGAGAGCGCCAGCCGCGACAACTGAGCCACACGCCGAACGTCATCCAGCGAGAGAGGCGAAGCCCTGTCTTGGTCGGTACTTCCGGACATACGGGCATGGTACGCGCCGAACGCCCGGGTCCGGAGCGGGGTGCTCCCGTGCCACGGCTTGGCTTCCGAGACAAGCCGTGTCCGCCAGCGGACATCGACCACCCCGGAGCACGGCTTGTCGAAGCGCCAAGCCGTGGCACATGGAACCGGGGCCCGCCCTCGGTCACAACTGGCGCGTGATCACGGCATCGGCCATTGACCTCAGCAGCGATTTCGCGGCCGAATCGGCAAGCGGTTCGAGGCACTTCTTCGCCTCGTCCACCAGCCTCGTCGCGGCCGCACGGGCGTAGGCGATCGAGCCGGTGGCCTCGAGGCGGGGCACGAGCGTGCGCCGATGGCCGTTGTCGAAGGCCCGCTGGTGGATCAGCCGTGCCGCCTCGATCCGCCCGGCCTGCGGGAGAGCTGCCAGATGATGAATCAGCGGCAGCGTCATCTTCTCTTTGTCCAGGTCCTTGCCCAGCGACTTCCCGACCACGTCCTCCTCGCCGGCGTTGCGCCGGTAGGGCGGGAGGTCGGTCACGTCCTCCTCGCCGATGAGATCGAGCAGGTCGTCCTGGATCTGGAACGCGACGCCGATGAGCCGGCCGTACTCGTACATGCGGCGCTGGGTGGCCTCGTCGGCCCCGCTGTGACGCGCGCCCAGTTCGCAGGCCACGGCGATCAGGGCCGCGGTCTTCCGTTCAACGATCTCGTGGTACGTGCGCTCCGTGAGGGCGAAGTCGCCGCGGTGGTGGAGTTGCAGCATCTCGCCTTCACAGACGATGCTGGTGATCTCGCCGACGCGCAGGGCTGTGCGCTGCTCATCGAGCGTCGAGCACAGGTGGTAGCTCTTGGAGATGAGATAATCCCCGAGCATCACCGCCGCTTCGTTGCCCTTCCACGCGTTGATGGTCTGGGCCCCGCGCCGCACGTCCGCTTCGTCGAGGACGTCGTCATGAACGAGTGTTGCGAGGTGGATCATCTCGACCACCGCGCCGACGGTGACGTGGGCCTCGGTGATGGCTCCCGCGCCCCCGTTTCGCCCGTACGCAAGGCCCGAGAGCAGCGTGACCGTGGGCCGCAGCATCTTCCCGCGGTAACGTTCTAGGTGCCGCACCAGCTCCACCACCGGCGGCAGGGACGAGTCCAATTGGGCGTTGAATCGCTCAACCACGCGGGAAAGCCCGTCGGACAGCGCCGCAGCCAACTCGCCCCGCCCGCGGATTTCTGCGGGGGCACCAAGCGGCTCGGCCTCCAAAGCGGGGCCGCGAGCCAGGCCGAATTCGACGAGCGGGACCATGCCGGAGTCTAGCGGGCGTCTGGTGAAAAGCAAATCTTTCAGAAAAGATTGAAAACAAATTCTGAGGCGCGCTATGTCGTATAGTTACCTCGCCGAAACCAAAGCCTGAAAGGCTTCGCCCTTGGTTCCGAAAAATCACCATCATGTCCCCAGCGATGGCCAGCCCACCCCACCCCCCGGCCCCCCCGGCTGACTTCCCGCCTCCCACACCGGGCGGCGGGGGCCCCCCGCGTGGGCGTTCGGGCGTGGACGGGCGGTACACCGACCCCACGGCATCCTCGGAAGAGCGCACCTACGGGCTATTCCTCCACCTCGTCGGCCTACTCAGCCTCGCCAGCATCCCCGTGCCGGTCGCCGGGCTGATCGGGTCGGCGATCATGTGGAAGGTCAAGTCGGATACGTCGCCCTATTTGGACGACCACGGGCGCGACGCCGTGAATTTCCAGATCAGCCTGCTGGTGTACCACATCGCCTTTGCAATTCTCATTGTGCCCACGCTGGGGCTGTCGACCCTGGGCTACTTTGTAACCCTGGTGCTGGCGCTTGTGGGGTGCATCCGCGGTGCGATGGCGTCCAACCGCGGCGAGTACTACCGCTACCCGATGACGATCCGCTTCCTGAAGGATGCGTGAGTCGCGGACCGGGTGTGGGGTGTCGGGTCTGGCGCAATTGGATGTCGCTGCGACTTGGCGACGTCAAGCCCGATACCCTTTCCGCGTGCCCCTCCTCGAAGCCGAGAACCTCGTGAAGACCTACGCCGCCCGGCGGGTGGTGGACGGCGTGTCGTTCAATGTCGATGCACGCGAGATCGTGGGCCTGCTGGGGCGGAACGGCGCGGGGAAGACGACGAGTTTCCGGATGACGGTAGGGATGATCGACGCCGACAGCGGCAGCGTGCGCTTCGCCGGGCGGGACGTGACGGGGCTGCCGATGTACGCGCGGGCGCGGCTGGGGATGGGGTACCTGTCGCAGGAGCCCAGCGTGTTCCAGCGGATGTCGTGCGAACAGAACCTGCTGGCGATCCTCGAAACGCGCCGCCTCTCGAAGCCGGAGCGGCTGGCCAAGTGCAAAGCGCTGCTGGCCCAGTTCGGGCTCACGCACAAGGCCAACGACCAGGCCCGCACGTGCTCGGGCGGTGAACGGCGCAAACTCGAGATCGCCCGTGCGCTGGTTTCCGAGCCGCGCCTGATCCTGCTGGACGAGCCGTTCAGCGGCGTCGACCCGCTGGCCGTGGAAGATCTTCAGCGCGAGATCCGTCGGCTGACACAGATGGGGATCGCGGTGCTGATCACGGACCACAACGTGCAGCAGACGCTGCGTGTGTGCGACCGGGCGTACATCATCAACGAGGGCAAGGTACTGCGCGAGGGCACGCCCAAGCAGCTGATCAACGACAAACTCGTCCGCGAGAGTTACCTGGGATCGATGTTCCGCGGCGACGAGTTCGATGCGCCGCACCCGACGATGGAGGCCGCATCGCGATGAACCGACTCCGCCCCGCTGCTTTCTCGCTGAGCGTCCTCGCCTCCGCCGCGGCCCTGACGGGCTGCGTTGATCGGCGCATCCATATCGCGTCGACGCCCGCCGGCGCGACGGTGATCCTGAACGACGCGGAAGTCGGCGTGACGCCGTGCGAGGTGAACTTCACCTACTTCGGCGTCTACGACGTGCGCCTGCACAAAGCGGGCTACGAACCGCTGGTGACCAAGGCCGAGACGAAGGCCCCGGTCCACGAGTGGCCGGGGGTCGATCTGGCGGCGGCGGCGGTGCCCGTGACGAAGCGGACACGGATCGAGTGGCACTTCACGCTCGCGCCCGAAGTGATCGACGACGCGGCGCTGATGGCCCGCGCGACGGAACTCCGCGCTAAGGCGATCGAAGGGACCGACGCTCCGCCACCCCCGAAGCCCGCCGCTCAGTGATCCGCACACACATTCCCGAACGCGCCAAGGAAAAGCGTGAGATCGAACACATTCACGATGCCGTCGCCGTCGAGGTCGCC
>CAYZFW010000147.1:0-6730 GCA_964477615.1 uncultured Phycisphaeraceae bacterium
GGTGCCGAAGTTGGCGAGGAAGATGGTCAGGTCGGTCACGTTGGTGAAGCCGTCGCTATTGAGATCGCCGACGCACGGCGGGGGCGGGGTGAGGAACGAGAACGACGCCGGAGTGGACGCCGTGGAGCCCTCGTTGTTGAAGGCGGTGACGCCCCAGAAGTACTGGGTATTGTAGGTGAGGATGTTCGCGGGGACGCCGTACGCGCCGCCGCCGAGGCCGCCCTGGGTGTTGATGACGTTGGTGAGGCCGGCATCGGTGGCGATCTTCACGGTGTAAGTGAGGACGTTCGGCGAGTTGGTCCAGGTGAGGGTGGGGGTCAGGCTGGCCACGGTCGAGCCGTTGGAGGGCGTCGAGAGGTTGAAGGGACCGGGCAGCGGGGGCGGCGGGACCGAGGGAACCTCGACGCCGCTGATGACGGCCGAGCCACCCGTCTTGAACAGGCCGATGGTGATGTCGCCTCGGGTGGGAGGCTGGTTGGCGTCAAAGCGGAACGAGTACGCAGTGGCCCAGCGCAGGGCGTTGGCGTTGGGATTCTGGGCAAAGGTCTGGGTGGCCCACGAAGCCGCGCCGCCGCCGTTGGAGAAGGTCCAGTCGGTGAGCGAATAGGGCTCGCCCGAGTGATAGTCGACGTCCTTGAAGCCGACGTTCGAGAGCGCCACGTTGGTGTCCACCGGCACGCTGAAGGAACGCACGGCGGCATCAAAGTTCATGTTGTGCAGTGCGTACTCGTAGTGCCAGGTGTTCGGACCGGTCTGGGTGACCTTGCTACCGAGGGTGAGGCGCCCGTCGGCAGCACCGGAGGGATCAATCTGGGTCTTGCGGACGCCGGACTCGAGGGCGACCCAGGCATCGATCGCGGTCTGCATGGACTGCGTGGGGCCGCTGAGCCCGAGCGTCGCCGTCGATCCGTTGCCATTCACCGTGGCGAGGCGGTAGGCGTAGTTGTTGTAGCGGTTGGCCGGGGGCTCGTCGGTGGTGATGTAGACGCACTCGATGATGTAGCCGCTCCCGTTGACGAGGTCGGCGTTCTTGATCTGAGTGCGCTTGAAGATGGCGTCACCGGTTGCTCCACCCTGCAGGATGTAGGGGAAGGGGTAAGCGCCGGTCCACGGGTTGACTTCCGAGCGGGGGCCGAGGTTGCTCTGTTGGCCGTTGAGGCCCGCAGAGTAGGTGTCGGTGCTGAAGGGCTGGAGCCAGTCGCAGTCGCCGTCGGCGAACGCGCCGGAACCGGGCGGGTTGGTCAGGCTGTGGCAGTTGACGTCGTCAAGGGCGCAGAAGCCGTGCTTGAGCCAGTTGAGGCCGAGCATGTTGAACTGGTTCGCGCCGTTGACGGAGCTCACGCGGTACATCTGCGTGCCGATGACCGGGTGGCGGTTGGTGGGGGCGATGGTGTCGATCCAGATGGCCCGCTGGTTGCCGATGTTGCACGACACCGTGGACACCGAGAACGCCGTGATGGCGCCGACGGTACCGTTCTTGGTGGGGGTCGATCCGCCGGGTTCACCGAAGGGTGCCGAGGCGAACGCCGTGGAACCAATGCCCGAGGTCACCACGTCGGGGCCCGAGGACTGCGGCGGTGCGGGGTTGGGCGGAACCGCGGCGGCCACGCCGGCGCACGCGGCGATCAGCGCCGCCACCTTGCTCATCATCTTCTTCATCGCTTGATCCTCTGCGGTTGGGGCTCGCCGCACATGGCGACGCCTGGACATTTCCGATTCGGCCACAGCGTGGCGTGAAAAGGGACACCCCTCGGTTTCCGAAGGGTGCCCCGAAGTGGATTCAACGGACCACACCGATTACCGCCGAATCTGCTCGGCGTCGGTGTGACCGTGTGGCATCAGGCCGGGCAGCCGAAGCTGGCGAGGAAGATGGTGAGGTCGTTCACGTTGACGTTGCCGTCCCCGTCAAGATCACCGTTGGTGTTCGGCGCCACGCTCGTGCCGAAGTTGGCAAGGAAGATGGTGAGGTCAGCGACGTTGGTCGAGCCGTTGTTGTCGAGGTCGCCCACGCACGCCGGGGGCGGGGTCAGGAACGACCACGACGCCGGGGTCGAGGCCGTGTTGCCGGCGCCGTTCACCGCCGTCACGCCCCAGAAGTAGGTGGCGTTGTTGGTCAGTGTGGCCGCGGGGACCGCCCACGAGGTGCCGCCCAGTCCGCTCGCCGAGGCGACGACATTCGTCAGGCCGCTATCGGTGGCGACGGTCACGCTGTACGTGGTCACGCCCGAGGAAGCCGACCACGAGAGCGTCGGGGTCAGATCGCCCACCGTCGAAGCGTTCGCGGGCGACGAGAGGTTGAACGCACCCGGCGCCGGCGGCGGGGGAACCGCGGGAACCTGGATGTTCGGAACGTTCACGCTGGCA
Source organism: uncultured Phycisphaeraceae bacterium (assembly GCA_964477615.1). GTDB lineage: Bacteria > Planctomycetota > Phycisphaerae > Phycisphaerales > UBA1924 > JAFLCM01. The sequence goes on from CAYZFW010000147.1 coordinate 2,365, forward strand.
CCGGTCTTGAACATGCCCAGCGTGAGGTTGCCGGTGGTAGGGCCGACGTTGGCATCAAAGCGGAACGAGTACGCCGTGGACCAGCGGAGGGCGTTGGCGTTGGCGTTCTGGGCGAAGGTCTGGGTGGACCAGGAGGCCGCGCCGCCGCCGTTGGCGAAGGTCCAGTCGGTGCCGGAGTAGGGCTCGCCGGAGTGGTAGGCGACGTCCTTGAAGCCGACGTTCGAGAGCACGACGTTCGAGTCGAGCGGCAGGCTGAACGAGCGGACACCCGCGTCGTTGTTCATGTTGTGGACGACGTACTCGTAGTGCCACGTGGAGGGGCCGGTCTGCGTGACCTTGTAGCCCAGCGTCAGGCGACCGTCCGCGGTGCCCGAGGGGTCGATCGTGACCTTCGTCACGCCGGACTCCAGAGCACGCCACGCGTCGATCACCGTCTGCATCGCCTGCGTCGGGCCCGGGAAGGACATGGTTGCAGCGGAGCCGTTCCCAGAGACGTTGGCGAGACGGTACGAGTAGTTGTTGTACCGGTTCGCGGGGGGCTCATCGGTGCAGATGTACACGCACTCGACGATGTAACCCGAGCCCGCAACCAGGTCCGAGTTGGCCACCTGGGTGCGCTTGTAGATTGCGTCACCGGTCTGGTTGAAGTTCAGCAGATAGGGGTACGGATACGCCCCGGTCCATGGATTGATTTCGGAGCGAGGCCCGAGGTTCGCTTGCGCGCCATTCAGAGACGCGGTGTACGTGTCAGTCGCGAAGGGCCCGAGCCAGTCGCACGAACCATTCGAGGCCAGCGTGCCGTTGGGCGAAGTCAACTGCGAGCAGTTCGATGCATCAAGGGCGCAGAAGCCGTGCTTGAGCCAGTTCAGGCCGAGCATGTTGATCTGGCCCGCGCCGTTCACGGTGGAGAAGCGATAGATCTGCGTGCCGATGACGGGGTGTCGGTTCCCCGGTGCGGTGTCGCGGATCCAGATGGCGATCTGGTTGCCGATGTTGCAGGAAATGGTGCCGACAGAGAACGCCGTGGTGGAGCCCACTGAGCCGTTCTTGGTCGCGCCGGTGCCGCTGGCATCACCGAACGGCGCCGACCCGCTGCCCGAACCAATGCCCGAGGTCACGACGTCCACACCGGTCGACACCGGTGGCGCGGGACTCGGCGGAACGGCGACGGCGACACCAGCGATGGCCGCGATCGAGGCGGCGAAAATCGTGCTGCGTTTCATCTTGTGCGTGCTCCCTGAACAGAGCGCGGCTATGCATCGCATGCCGCGTGGATCAACCGACCGAGAACGGCGAACATCGCCCTCTCTTGTTTCTCGGTTCGTGTCCCAGCCGACTCCGAACCGAGCCTCAAACAATAGTGTGGTCGAACTTTCGCGCCCGCACAATGGGTGACGAAATTTGGTGTATCCGGGTTCTCGGGCTACCCACAGCGTCCTCGGGATTCCACCCCTGCATTCCCCATGGCCGGTCCTGCGAGAAGTCCGAGCAGACGCGCCGTGGGCCGCTCTCGGCCACCCGGCGAATGAATATGCACCAGCCATCCGGACGGCGCTGGGATCGCTCTGTCTCGGCCCGAAACCGAGGTGCAGCCGCCGCGACCCGGGGTTATTCGCTGCCCGTTCCCTGCTCGGTCTGCTGGCACCCGAACGAATTGAGCAGCGCCGTGATGTCCTTCGTGCCCACCGCGCCGTCGGCGTTGAGGTCGCCGTTGGTGCCCGGTGTCACCACCCGTCCGAACTGCGACAGCAGCATCGTCAGGTCCAGCAGGTTGCAGTCGCGGTCGAGATTCAGATCGGCGAAGCACACCCGCTCAATCCGCCTGTAGGCGATCCCCCCGCGCCCTGCGGGCCAGGTTGCACTGGTCGGGCCGATGATCGTCGCGGCACCGGTGGAAAAATCGACGCGGACCAGTTGCTGCGAGGCGGTGTCGATGGCCGTCAGCGTCTGCTGGTCGTCATTCCAAGCCAAGCTCGCGACCGCCGTGATCCCGGCTCCGAGTGTGCCGATCAGCACGCGCTCGCCGGTGAGCCGATTGACCGTCCAGAGCTTTGGACCGCCACTGGCGACGGGGGCAGAGTCCAGCAGGAACGTCTGCCCCGTGGACGTGAGGATGGCGATGCCCACGATGTTCCCGCCGCCGGGCGTGCCCAGGTTCGTCGCGACGCCCGTGCCGGGATTGATCGAAACCAGTTGCCCCGTCGCATTTGACACACCGATGAACCGATCTGCGCGGGAATCGTGGGCCATGTCGGTGACCGGGGCGGCGGTGCCGGTAATGGTCGCGCCTGGCGTGCCGAGTCCGGTTGCGGGATCGATGAGCACGAGCCGCTGGGCCGCATCGACCGCGTAGAAGCGGTCGTCCTGCGCACGGTACGCGAGCGCTACAGGAGCCGAGGCGGGCGCGGACACCCGCGAGAACTGCCCGCTCTCACGCCGGAACGTGCCAAGGTTGTTCGCGGCGTCGCCGATCGCATACAGCGGCCCCGACGGCGTACCACTCGCTCCAGTGGCGCAGACGCCCTTCGGAGCCAGCAGCGCGTTCTTGAGTTTCGTGGACTGAATCGCCGTGCCCGTGTTCGCGCCGCCGCCGGGCGTGCAGCCGCCGCCGGTATGAACGCCCACCGCGAGCCCGCTGGATTCGAGGATCACCGGCGAGCCCGAGTTGCCGCCGGTGGTGTCCATCGTGTACCAGATCGCGTTCCCGGACTGGTTCGTGTACGCACCGACATCCGTCTTTTGGACGTAATTCCAGGACAGCGGCACCGGGGCAACGACTTTTCCAAAGCCCGTGACCCTGGCCTGGGCTCCCACGGTGGCCGGTGGCGCGGAGGGCGCGAGCGTGAACCACTGACCCTGCGCCTGCGCCGGGATGAGCCCCGTATTGGGGTTGGGATACACGCCGAAGTAGCCCCAGTCGTCCCCCAGCGCGGTCTGAGCCCACTGGATGCTCAGCGGATCGACGGCGTACTGATCCTGCGGCGGTGGGAATACGAGCGCCCCGGTGCCCGTCGAAAGCGGCACGTTGAACTGCACGACCGACGAGGCCGACGTCCCGCAGTGTCCCGCCGTCAGGAACATTCGGTTGGCGTCGTTGATGAGCCAGGCCGTGCACCCCATCGGCATCAGCCGCGCGACGCGCGGATCAGAGGACAGCACGCGGTCATCGGTTGGCCCGCACAGCGTGCGGTCGGGCTCCGTCACGGGGTGCCGGTCCCCCAGCATCACGCTGGGGATCATCAGCCGCGCCGGCTCATCGCCCGGGTACATCACCAGATCGACCCGCACCGTGCCGCCGTTGAAGTACGCCGATGAGCCAGCCCACTCGCGCAGGTGCTCGGCGTTCAGCGCCTGCACGTCACCACCCGGCGTTGAAATGAACAGCCACGCCTCACGCCCCGACCCCACGCGACCCGGCAGCACCGTGCCCTCGACGGTCAGGCGCAGCCACGATGCGTCGGCGAACGCCATCTCTCGGGAGAAAACCACCTCGGCCTGGTTTGTGTCTCTTCCCTGCGCCCTCACCCATCCGGAGTCAACGCCGATCTCTCGCGCGGTCCACGGCGGTGGTGCCGGGATGTCGGGCTGGTACGCAGAAGCGCTCTCAGATCGTGCCGATGAGCAGCACGCGGCGAGCGCGGTCATGGCGCTGGCGAAAATCATGAGACGGTGCGGTTCTGGCAACTCACTCTCTCCTCGCTGCGTCGCACGCCGCCTGCTTTGCAACTGGCGGCACGCTCCGGGCTTCGTGGTTCGGGCGGCTTGTCATCCGTGACGCGCCGACGTGGCACGTCCAACAAGATAGCCAACGGTTCCCCGAAACCGTGGAGCCAGTTCCCAGTTCAAGACGAAAACTTCCCTGTTTTTCGGGCTTATCGGGCGTGAATTGACCATCCCAGCCGAATTCCCAGCTCGCTAAGCCGCCCGAGTCGCGACACCGGCCTCTTTCAGGGCGTGGTCGGACCTTCCGGTCTCCCCCGCGCCGGGCATCGGTTTGCCCTCGATGCTCAGCCCCAAGAGCGCCATCGGCCCGTGCGGCTTCTTCGATTCTTCCTTCAGCCGCTCGGCCGCGCGGGGGCTGGCATACGTGCTGAACACCATCGCCTTGACCGTCGCAAACAGCCCCCCGAACGACGCGAACGTGTGGTTCACCGCGCTCGCCTCGTACCCTGAGTGGACCATGCACTGCTGGCACTTGGGGTTGCCGCTGGCACGCCCGTAGTTCTCCCACTTGGTGGTCGCGATGAGTTCCTTGAACGAATCGACGTACCCGTCCTGCAGCAGGTAGCACGGCTTCTGCCAGCCGAAGATGTTGTACGTCGGCATGCCCCACGGCGTGCACTCGTACTCACGCTTGCCCATCAGG
>CAYZFW010000148.1:0-3961 GCA_964477615.1 uncultured Phycisphaeraceae bacterium
GGTCTGCGGCTACCCTCAGACCCGTGTTTACCGGCTTGGTTCAGGCTGTCGGCAGCGTCCACGAGGCACGACCCTCGCCGGCGGGCCTGCGCCTCGTGATCGACCCCGGTGCCTGGCCGCACCGCGCCGCCCACGGCGAGTCCATCAGCGTCAGCGGCGTGTGCCTGACCCACACGGGTACCGAATCCGACCGTCTTCTCACCTTCGAAGCGGTGAGTGAGACGTTGTCGAAGACGACCCTGGGGTCGCTGCGGGCCGGCGAGCGGGTGAACCTCGAGCACGCCGTGCGAGCCGACACGTTGATGGGCGGGCACTTCGTGCAGGGGCATGTGGATGCGGTGGGGACGGTGGCGAGCGTGAACGCGGACGAGAAGGACTGGCGTGTGATGTTCACGGCGCCAGCGAGCGCGATGGAGTGCATGGTTCCCACCGGTTCGGTGACGATCGACGGCGTTTCACTGACGGTCGCGGGAGTACACGGCGAGGGCGCGGAGCGGACGTTTCATGTTGCGCTGATCCCGACGACGCTGGCGCTGACCACGCTGAAGGCGCTCCGCGCGGGCGACCGCGTGAACATCGAGACGGACATGATCGCCCGGACTGTGGTGAACTTCATGCGCCTGCGCGGCGCATGATCGGTAACCGGGGACACGGCTTGTCGAAGACGCCAAGCCGTGGCACGTTGATCCGCCTCAGCTGCTCACGACCTTGCCCCACCCGCCGATCTTCTCCCACGGTTTCGTTCGCACCCACGCCAGCAGGGCCGCCCCGGCGACCACCATCAGCACGCTCAGCCACTGCCCGCGTGAAAGCCCCATGATGCGCGGCTCGGCGAGGTGCGCATCGGGCAAACGCCAGAACTCGGTGAGCACGCGCCCGATGCCGTAGGTGATGAAGAACCACCCCAGGATCACGCCGGGCTTCCGCGGCACGCGCCACACCAGCCACAGCACGACGAAGAGGCAGATTCCCTCGGCGAATGCCTGATAGAGCTGCGACGGGTGGCGGACACTGACAAGCGGTTCGAGGGCCCTCGCGAGCGACGCGTCGCCGCCCTGGATCTTCTCGATAACCACGCCCGCGGCGTTGGTCAGCTCGAGGTCGGAAGGGCGCGCGTGGGGGATGAGCACGGACTCGAGCGCCAGGCGCTGGTCGGGGTTCAGCACCGACTCGCTGGCGCGCTCCGTGAGTTCCTGCGGGAAGCGCACGCCCCACCAGGGTGCGGGCGCGCCATCAGCGATCTCGGCGGGCTGCACGGCGATCTTGCCGAGCAGTTCGCCGTTGACGAAGTTCGCGAGGCGCCCCAGCAGGATGCCGAAGGGTGCAACGGCGCAGATGCAGTCCATGATGTGCAGCGACGGCACCTTTGCTTTTCGAGCGACCCACCAGCAGCCGACGATGATGCCGATCATCCCGCCGTGGCTCGCCATCCCGCCGTGCATGAGATCGAGCACGCCCCAATAGGGGAACGCCGAGGAGAAATCCCACAGCAGATCAGGCCTGTAGAACACGGCGTAGCCCAGCCGCCCGCCGATGACGGTGCCGAGGATCACCGCGAGCATGACATCCCCGACCTGCTCGGCGTTCAGCAGGATCAGCCGCCGTCGGGCCAGCCGCCCCAGCACCCACCACGCGATGATGAACCCCGAGACATAGGACAAGCCGTACCACCGCACCCCGGCGGTCTGCGAGAAGCGCAGAGCGAAGGGGCTGAGGTCGTGGAACCAGGCGGCGAGGAGCGGGGTCACGCCGGAAGATAGCGGGGGGGAGGAAGAGGACGCTCAAAGCTCAAAGCGGCAAAGCTCAAATTCGGAGGAGTGCAAGGGCGTCAATGTTGGTCATTCGAGACACCGTGGGTCGGCAATCGCGGCGGGCTTGCCGACGGGCCTCTCCGATTTGAGCTTTGCAGCTTTGAGCTTTGAGCGTCGAATCTCCGCCCTTCTCGGACTCGCGGCGGTCTTTGTACGGTATACGGTCGGATATCGCGGGCTCATTCCAGCTCGCAGCCCCTCAAACTTGGAACCGCAAGGCTAAAACGGCGATATACTCTGTGCGTCCCCCGTGACTGGCAGGCCATCGCCGGGAACCCGGGACATCGAGGCGAGCCGTCGTCCTGGATCGCGCCGGGCCTTGTAACGCCCAGCGGATCGGACGGCCCAGCGCACGCCGACATGCACAACCTGCGCCCGCATATCTATTCGTTCTGACGCTCGCCGTGCGCGATCGCCGGGCGGTTGTGACCCCACAAGTGCTGTTCCCTCGTAAACCGGTTTACCCACCATGGTTCCCTTTGCGCCCGTTCTCGATCTCGCCAAGACGCTGACCACCTCAATGCGCCCGGTCGGCGGTCTCACCCGCCGACGCGCCGCCGTCCGCAGCGTCCGTCGTGCCGCCCCCCGCCCGGAACAAAGCCCCGCCGACCGTCCGGCTGTCGAAGGCCCCAAGCGCTCCACCGGCGTGTGCGTGCTCGTGCCCGCCTTTAACGAGGCCGCGTGCGTTGCCGACACCATCCGGTCGATCCAATCCCAGACCGTCGTCCCCGACGAGATCATCGTTGTCGACGACTGCTCTTCCGACGGCACCGGCGATGTCGCCCGCGCCTGCGGCGTGCGGGTCATCCGCACGCCGTCCAACACCGGCAGCAAGGCGACCGCGCTGAACCACGCCCTGCAGTTCGTGACGGCGGAGTTCACGCTCGCGATCGATGCCGACACCACCCTCGCGCCCGACGCCGTCGAGGTGCTGATGAAGGCGATGGACGACCCGAAGGTGGCGGCGGCGTGCGGGATGGTGCTGCCGCGCCACGTGAACACGATCTGGGAGCGCGGGCGGTACATCGAGTACCTCTTCGCGTTCAGCCTGTACAAGCCCATCCAGGACTATTACGAGCGGCCGCTGCTCGCGTCGGGCTGCTTCAGCGTGTACCGCACGAGCATCCTGAAGGCCAAGGGCGGGTGGCCGACGCGCACCGTCGCGGAGGACATGGACCTCACGTGGGTCGTGTACATGGACGGCTGGAAGGTGCGCTTCGTGCCCGAGGCGCTGTGCTACCCCATCGAGCCCAACAGTTTCAAGTTCCTCTCGCGCCAGCTGCGCCGCTGGTCGTGCGGCTTTGTGCAGACGGTGATGGTGCACTGGCGCGAGGTGCTGCACGTGCCGTTCCTGCGGATGATGGTCGCCATCGGCCTGTGGGACGCGACGCTGGCGAGCCTGGCGTTCCTGCTGGTGCTGCCGATCCTTGCCGTGACGGTGAGCCCGCTGTTCCTGCTGGGCTACTTCATCGATCTGCCGGCGGTGCTGGTGCCGGTGATGGTGCAGGCGTGGAAGCGCGGCGAGGTGCTCAAGGCGCTCGCCAGCTTGCCGGGTTTCTTCGTGATGCGGTTCGTCAACGCGTACTACACGCTCAACGCCGTGTGGCGGGAGCTGATCGTCAAGAAGCGCGTGCACGTGTTTGAGAAGGGGCATTGAAGCCCGCTTGGCGGGCTTCAAATGGCAAAGCTCAAATCAGCAAAGCTCATATTCCGATCAGGCTGCTTCTTTGCACTCGACCACCTGACCACCTGACCACTCGACCACTTCACCATAAGGACTCTCCCATGGTTGTCGGCGTTCCCGGAACCGGTATCGGCGGACTCTTCTACCTCATCGCGGCGTGCTCCATGCCTCTTGTCGAGTGCTGGCGCTGGCTGCGTGGCGAGCGCTCGCCGCGGGGCATGCGCTGGGGCTTCATCGCGGGCCAGCTGGCGCTGATGGGCGGCATCGTGGGCGCGATGACGGCCCAGGCGGTGATCGCCAAGCGCGTCTTCGCGTGGTGGGCCGCGAACACCAGCGACGCCGAGCTCGCACGGAATCTCGAGCTGCTGGTGAAGCAGCACACCGGTGCGACGGCGGGCTTCGCGACGTTCGCCTCGATCACGATGCTGCTGGCGGTCGGGCTGACGGTCCACGTGCTGCGGCTGAC
>CAYZFW010000148.1:4061-6706 GCA_964477615.1 uncultured Phycisphaeraceae bacterium
TCCCTCAAGGCGAGGGGAGCGCGATCGGGCTCGGGTTTCGTTGTGTCGCCTCGGTCCTGGATGCCCGGGTGTGTGTTGTTCTGTTCCGCTCGTGGAGGATTCGCCGGTGCCCATCCCGATTGACCAGGTACTCTCGTGCCGGAACCTGCCGTCGCTGCCGTCGGTGGCGGTGGAGGTGCTCGCGTTGACGCGCGACCCGAACGTTCCGCTGGAGAAGATCGCCAAGGTCATCCAGAACGACGCCGCGATCACCGCGAAGGTGCTGAAGACGGTCAACTCGAGTTACTACGGGCTGGCGCAGAAGTGCGCCACGCTGAACCGGGCCATCGGGTATCTGGGGATCAAGACGGTCAAGTCGCTGGTGCTGGGCTTCTGCCTGGTGGACTCGACGCGCAGCGTGGAAGAGGGCGGGTTTGATCTCGCGGCGTACTGGAAACGGGGCATCTACTCCGCCACCGCCGCCCGGCTGATCTCCGCGACCACCGGCGCGACCGATCCGGACGAGGCGTTCACGGCGTGCCTGTTCCAGGACATCGGCATGCTGGCGTGCTTCGCAGCGATGGGGGTCGAGTACGACGCGCTGCTCTCGGACGCGCCGCTGATGCACGAGGCGCTGGCGGGGTTCGAGTCGGCGCAGCTGGGGTACAACCACTGCGAGGTGGGGTCGAAGTTCGCTGAGAAGTGGAACCTGCCGGCGCAGCACGTGGACGCGATCCTGTTCCACCACAACCCCGACGACGCCCCCGAGGCCTTCCGCGACCTCGCCCGCGTCGTGGCCCTGAGCAACCTCGTCGCCGAGGTGGCGCAGGCTGAACTGCCCGGCCAGTCGGCGGCGCAGATGATCATCAAGGCGAGCGAGTGGTTCGGGAACAGCGCCGACGAGGTGACCGAGCTGTTCGAGAAGGTCGGAGAGATCGCCCGCCAGCTCGCGAAGGAGTTCGGCAAGGACCTGGGCCCACGCTTTGACGCCGCGGCCATCATGGCCGAGGCGAACGAGCTGCTTCTGGAAACGAACATCCAGGGCGAGCGCGAAGCGGTCACGCTGAAGCAGAGCGCCGACGAGATGGCCAAGGCGGCGACGATCGATGCGCTCACCGGCGCTTTCAACCGCAAGCATTTCGACGCGATGATGCAGCGGCACTTCGAGGACGCGACGCGGGACGGGCTGCCCCTGGCGGTTCTGTTCATCGACGGCGACAAGTTCAAGAGTGTGAACGACACGCACGGGCACGCCGCGGGCGACGCGGTGCTGAAGGAACTGGCCCGGCGCTTCAAGGCCGCGGCCCCTGAGAACGCCCTGGTGTGCCGGTATGGCGGCGAAGAGTTCGCCGTGATCCTGCCCGGGCACGACATCGATTCCGGCGCGGCGGCGGCGGAGCGCGTCCGCGCGCAGATCGCCGGTGCGCCGTTTGAAATGGTTGGCACGGGTGCGAAGGTGCCCACCCTTTCGGTGACGGTGAGCGTGGGCGTGTCGGCGCTGACGGCGGACGCTCCGGCGACGAGCGCCGGTGAACTGGTCCACGCCGCGGACGAGGCGGTGTACGCCGCCAAGAAGAACGGGCGGAACCGCGTGGAGCGCGCTGGGGCGGTTGTGGTGGCCGACGCCGCGAACGATCCGGTCCCGGGCGGGCTGTTGTCGGGTCTGTCACCGGCACCCGGCGCGATGCCCGCCAACCCGGCCGATTCGTTGGTCGCCGCGGCGAACACGACGGCGACGATCGCCGGCATTCCAAAACCGACGCCGATTCCCAAGTCCGCCCCCGCACGCGAAGGACACTCAACCGTGACGACGCCCGCCAAGCCGGTTGGTCCTACCGCTCCCGCTGCTTCTCCCGCCGCGGCGCCTGCACCGGTGGGCGGCGCGATCGAGGTGCTGCTGGTGGAGGACGACCCGCTCGCCGGGCGGCTGCTCACCACGCTCCTGGGCAGGCGGCCCAACACGACGATCCGTCACGTGCGCAGCGGCGAAGAGGCTCTGCCGTTCATCAATGCCAAGCAGCTGCCCAACCTGGTGATCACCGACCTGAACCTGCGCACGATGACCGGCGTGCAGCTCATCGCGTGCGCCCGGGCCAACCCGCGGACGCGCGCGCTGCCGATGGTGGTGCTCTCGGCGTCGGACAGCCCGGACGACGAGGCCGAGTGCCTCCGCGTCGGGGCGACGTTTTACCTGACCAAAGACGCCATCGTGACCGATCTGAACCGGACGGTGGCGCGGATCATGGCCGCCGCGGCGTGAGCCGGGGGCCGGGGGCCGGGGGCCGGAGCGGGGTTACTGCGCTTCGGTGAAGTCGTCGAAATCGTCGACGAGAAACTCCCGACGACTCCCGCTCGAGTTGGTGGTGCCACCTGGGCTATACACGATGTACGAGTTGCCGTCCTGCTTGCGGACCGGGCGGTTGAAGAAGATGTTGTCAGCGCCGGCGGCGTGCATGACAATCTCGCCACGGGCTGCGCCCGGGTAGACGATGCCCTGAGGGTTCTCGGTGTTGACGGTGCCCGTGTTGGGCGGTGGTGCGACTCGGTTGATCGCGAACTGCGGGTTGCCCAGCATCGCGGTCATGGCACTCAGGATCTCGTCCTGAGAAGCCTGCTGCCCGGTCTCAACAGAGGAGTACCTCCCAACTTGTCCCAGCAGTGACTTC
>CAYZFW010000149.1:0-6702 GCA_964477615.1 uncultured Phycisphaeraceae bacterium
AAGTGCGGCCCCTACCTCCGCGAACAGGTCCGCATCATTTCGCCCCGCGCCATCGTCACGATGGGCAACCCCGCGACGCAGTTCATGCTCGAAACCAAGCAAGGGATCACGTCGCTCCGGGGCCGCTGGCAGGAGTACCAGGGCATCCCCCTGATGCCGACCTTCCACCCGGCGTACCTGCTGCGGAACTACACGCCGGAGAACCGGAAACATGTGTGGTCGGACCTCAAGGCGGTGATGGGGAAGTTGGGGGAGTGACGCGAATGGGTGCCACGGCTTGGCGTCTTCGACAAGCCGTGCTCGAATCTCATCCCGTTTGGCTGACTCGGAGCGCATCCCAAACCTCCCGGTACCGCCGAGCCATGTCCTCCAGCGCCCCGGGGATCACCCGCACCTGACCCACCACGCTGATGAAGTTCACGTCCCCCAGCCACCGCGGCACCACATGCACATGCACATGCTGCGGCACCCCCGCGCCCGCCGCCGTGCCCTGGTTCAGACCCACGTTGACCCCCTGCGGCATCAGCGTCCGCTCGCACAGTTCCACGGCGAGATCGGTCAGCCGCCACAGTTCGGCACGCTGGGCTGGCGTGTAGTCGAGCAATCGCGGACGCGCCTCCCCCAGCGCCACCAAAAGATGTCCGTTCGAGTACGGGTACTTGTTGAGCAGGATCATCCCCGACAGCGGATCGCCCTCGCCCCCGCCGGTCCGCACGATGACGTGATTCGCGGCGTCCGCCGCCGGATTCAGGAAGTAGTCACGGAAGAACGAAGACGATCCCGCGCCACCCTTGGTTCTCGCGCCCGTTCCTGCGCCCCCCAGTTCGCCCGTCAGCTCGCCCCCCGACGCTTCTCCCTTCGCCTTCTCCGCCGCGCTCAGCATCTGCATGTACGACATCCGCCACGGCGCGTGGAGGTTCTGCGGCGAGGGCGTCGTCGGCGTGGCTTCGGGCATGGAGAATCATAGAACTCGTGTGCAAACGGCCCTTCCGACCGTGCGACAGGCGTCCCGCCGGTCGTAGGGTTGCCCCGTGCCGCTGCCTCGCCGGGCGTTCTCGCCGGTACACTCTTGCCCCTCAAACTGATCGCCCGCGTTTTCCCGGAGTTCCCGCCATGTTCGAATCAGTGAAGATCGCCCGCCTCTCCCGCCCCGCGTGCCTGGTCGTCGGCCACTTCGCGGGCGAGCAGCCCTCCAAGGCGACGCTGGCGCTCGATGCCTCGGGCACCCTTGCCGCCGCGGCCAAGCGGGCCGATGCCACCGGCGAAACCGGGCGGATCGTCGAGGCGTTCCCGGAAGCCTCGAAGAAGTCCCCCGTCACCCGCATCATCCTCGTCGGGCTGGGGAAGAAGGACGCTTTCACGCCCGGCGATCTCCGCGCCGTCGCCGCCGCCGTGGGCCGCCGTCTCGCGGTGACCAAGGACGACCAGGTGGATATCGAACTCGCCCCGGCTCTCGGCGGTGCGTCGAAGAAGGTCGACCTCGCCGCCGCCGGATCCGCCTTCGGCGAGGGCCTCGGCCTCATCGCCTACCCCTTCGACCACTTCCGCGGCACGGACAACGGCGGCGCTCCCAAGCGCTCCAAGCTCAGCGTCAACTCCAACGACCACGCCTTCGCCAGCGGCATCGCCCGCGGCCTCGCCCTCGCCGAGAGCGCCAACTTCGCCCGCGGCCTCTCCCACACCCCGCCCAACATCTGCACCCCCGATTTCGTCGCCTCCCAGGCCCAGAAGATGGCCCGTCAGACGGGTCTCAAGTGCACCGTCTGGAAGGGCGACGCTCTCGAAAGAGAACGCTTCGAGGGCCTCATCAACGTCGGCAAGGCCAGCGAGAACCTCCCCTGCATGATCCGCCTCGAGTACCGCCCCCGCGGCGGATCGTCGCGCTCCAGCAAGCCCGCCGTGCTTATCGGCAAGACGATGACGTATGACTCCGGCGGCCTCTCGCTCAAGATCAACAACGGCATGCGCGGCATGAAGCGCGACAAGGACGGCGGCTGCGCCGTCATCGGCGCCATGCACGCCATCGCCACCGTCATCAAGCCCCGCCGCCCGGTGGTGGCGCTGCTCGCGGTCGCCGAGAACTCCATCTCCGACGAGGCCTACCGCCCCGACGACGTGCTCACCTACCGCAACGGTGTCACCGTCGAAGTCACCAACACCGACGCCGAGGGCCGCCTCGTCCTCGCCGATGCCCTTTGCTGGGCCTGCGAGAAGGAAGACCCGGCGTACATCGTCGACCTCGCCACCCTCACCGGCGGCGTGGTCACCGCCCTCGGCTCCACCTACGCAGGCATGTTCTGCGAGGACGATTCACTCCGCGGCAAGATCGAGTCCGCCGCGACCATCAGCGGCGAACGCGTCTGGCGCCTCCCCATGCACCAGGAATACCGCGACATGATGAAGTCGAATGTCGCCGACATCCTCAACAGCAACCCCAACCGCAAGGCGCACCCCATCCAGGGCGCGGCGTTCCTCTCGTTCTTCGTCACCAGCGGGACGCCCTGGTGTCACCTTGATATCGCCGGCGTCCACGCCGTGGAGGGTGACAGCGGCCCGTTCGTGAAGGAATCGGCGACGGGCTGGGGCGTGCGGCTTTTGGCGGAGATGCTGGAGGCGGAGTGAGACCGATGTGCCACTGATGCGGCTTCGGGTCGGTGGCCGCTCTGCTTGATATCCGCACTGACCCGAGGACGGATCAGTGGCACCGTGCGCGGAACGCCAGGGGTCAGAGCCACCCAATCCGAGGCAACTCGCCAACGAGCGGCCGGCACCACTCCACAAACGCCGGAGTCACATCCCCGCCCCCCTGCGCGATGAACTCCCCCGGCAGGTGACGCGTCTTTGCCGCGACTTGATCCAGTCGCACGAGCCCGATCTCCGCCCGGTACGCCTCCCCGGGCTTCGACACCCGCTTGATGCAGATCGACCCGTCCACCGCCGCGGCGTTCGCGTCCAGCGCGCACTTCACCGCAAACCGTCCCACCTCCCGAGCCTCGCGCGAGTCCACCGGCGAGGGATCGGGCCAGTACCGCTGGGCATACCCCAGCGTGTCGGCCCGCGCCCGCGGGGCCTTGCCTCCCGCGGGAGTGAGCCGCTTCTTCAGCAGTTCCACGAGTTGATCGCCCAGCGCACCCGAGCCCGACAGCTGCGCGTTGCCGTGCGCATCGGCCTCGCCCTTGATGAGCGTGGCCCCGATGCTCTCGCCCTTCTCATCGTTCACGCCCTCGCTCACCGCGATGTGGCACCGTCCCAGCTTCGAGTAGACGCGGTCCACGTCCGCCACCAGCCGGTCAATGCTCAGCGGCACCTCGGGCACATAAATCAGGTGCGGGCCGTCGTCTTCTCTCACGCGGGCCAGCGCGCTCGCCGTGGTCAGGAACCCCGCGTGACGACCCATCACCACGTTGAGCTTGATCCCCGGCAACGCCCGGTTGTCCAGGCTGTCGCCCATGAAGCTCATCGCCACGTACCGCGCCGCCGACGCGAACCCCGGCGTGTGGTCGTTCTCCATCAGATCATTGTCGATCGTCTTGGGCACATGGAACGCCCGGAGTTCATACCCCGTCGCGCGGGCCATCTCGCTCACGATGCGGCAGGTGTCCGACGAGTCGTTCCCACCGATGTAGAAGAAGTACCGCACGTCGTTCTGCTTCAGCGAAGCGAGGATCTTCTCGCAGTACGCGCGGTCGGGCTTGTCGCGCGTCGAGCCCAGGGCCGACGACGGCGTCCGCGCAACCGCCTCGAGCGTCTCCGCGGAAACGCCGGTGAGGTCTGCGATCTGCCCCGTCGTCATCCCCTTCACGCCGTGACGCGCCCCGAGAATCTTCTTGATGTTCGCCTGCCCCCGCAGCGACTCGATCACGCCGACGAGCGACTGGTTGATGACGGCGGAGGGGCCGCCCGATTGGGCGACGATCGCGTTTCCAGTGGGGAGGGTGTGCATGGCAGGAGGGGGCGGGAGCTCTTCGAAATGGGGCATCTGGAACAGGAGGGGCCGGCCTCCGGGCCGCCCATCTCACGAGGGGTGAAACGGTACACTTCCCCTCATGCTCAGTCGCGTTGCCTCGGCGAGATTTCTCGGGATCGTGGCGGCCCTCGCGTGCGCGGGCCTCGCGTCTTGCGCCAGCAAGGCCAAGCCCGATCCGACCGTGGCCGTCCCCGCCGGGAAGTACGCCGAGGCGTTTGAGGTCGCTAAGGACGCTCTCCGCGAGTTCCAATTTGAGCTCGACCGCGTCGACGCCGCGGGCGGAATCGTGACGACCCACGCAAGGGGCTCCGCCGGCTTCGCGACACCCTGGGTGCCGCACACGTCCAGCCTGGGCGAATCCGCCCGCGGCTTCGTGGAGCGCGAACGCCGACGTGCCGCCGTGGTCTTCGAGCCGACTGGAACCACCCGACCCACTGCGGATGCGGGCACCGCGACCGCCGAGCCCCAGCCGAACAAACCCATCGACCTCGCGCTCGAACCCGTGAACCCGGATGCCGAGATGACCGCCCGAGTCCGAGTCTGGATCGAGCGCGTCTACCGCCCGGGCCGGCGCGTCAGCGCCACCAGTGTTCGGCTTTCGAGCTTCACTTCTGACCCGGAGCTGCGGGAACAGGGGCTCGAGCCCGCATTCGCAGTGGAAACCAAGTCGGACGACGCCCTGGAGGCCCGGTTAGCCACTTGGATTTCCGGGCGGCTGGATCGTGCAAGCGAATAGCTCAGTGTGGTTATTGACGTGTTATCCACAAATCAGGCCGTTGTAGCGTTGATCAAACAGTCGTTTTAGACGAATGTTCGGTGCATCGTGCAACCGATTTCAGGATTTCGTTCTGTCCCCACAAAAGGGCGGAACCGAACCGCCCCTTTCGTGGTAAAGTGTTTTACCCGAGCGACCGAATCGCTCAAGGGAGTCAGTCTGTTTCTTTACCGCTTCCGGCGGGCTGCCCCCCCTTAACGGGGTAGTGCCAAATCGAACCCAAGGTTGTACCCACGTTGTCCACTCGGCAGGTGTTCTGCCGATGGTGGTTCCGTCACCCCATGATTCAGGGTGCGGTGGGTACGCTGTCCTCACCTTCTGAAAGGAGTGTTGATCCGTGACGATCAACGACCAACTCTGCGGCTTTGTCCACCTCCGACGCGTTGCCGAGTGCGTGTCCGGGATTCACGACCTGCCGGGCATCCCCACGGCGACCTGGGCTCAGGCCGCGGCCGAGTGCGTGTCCCGCGCTCTGCCCCGCTGCGTGTGCGCCGTGCGGCTCGTCGAACTCGGTTCCGCCGGCGACATTGTCGCACGCATGTCTGAGGGTGCCTTCGACGCCGACAAGCGCGAGGCGATCGATTGCGACGAACTCACGATCGAAAACGAAACCGCTTCGGAGTGGTGGCTGAGCGCGACGCCCCGCGCCAGCGGCAGCGCGTTCTCCCGCGAGACCGGCCTTCTGCGCTCCGCCCCCGGCTGCGAACGCTGGGAGTTCTCGACGCTCGGGCGTCGCTGGGCCTCGCGCGGCGTGACGGAGTTGCTCATCGGTGCCATCGCGGTGCCCGCGGGCACCGGGCCGGCGGCGCTGCGCCAGCGCTGGATCACCGTCGAGATCGGCGACCGCCGCGACCCCACCGGCCTGAACGGTGCCGACGAGGCCGTGCTGAGCGCGGTGCTGCCGGAGGTCGCGCGTCGCGCCGGTGTCGCGTTCGCGGCCCTCAGCGACGAGGCCGGGGCCGAGCCGCTGACCGGGCGCGAGCACGAGGTGCTGATGCTGCTGGCCCAGGGCAAGACCGTGAAGCAGATCGCCGAGGGTCTGGCCCGAAGCCCGCACACGGTGCACGACCATGTCAAGGCGCTCCACCGGAAACTCGGCGCCTCCAGCCGCGGCGAACTCGTCGCGCGTGCCCTGGGACACATCGATCCGACCGGTAATGTGGTTCCCCGCGCCGTCACCAAGGAAATCGACGTGAACGCATACGGTCGCGCGGTTTCTGCGTGATGAGGGCGTGCGCGGTCCCGACGACCTCGGGAGCCGAGCAAACCGCCTCTTATGAATGCCGCTCCCTCAACGCTGCGGTTCGGCACGGACGCCCGCCGAACCGTGACCGTGAGGGAGCGGCGTTGCTCATTTCGCAAGGGTGGTTGGGCTTTCCCTCGCAGAACGCACCGAACGGCCCACGGCGTGCGTTATCGGCCACGCCGAACAGGCCTGATCGGTGCAGACCCACCATCCCGCGCAACCCGCCGCCGCGCCCGCTTTCGGCGCCGTGGTTCTCAGTCGATGACCTGATCGAGGCTCTCCCGGCTTGGTGCTCGGGAGGGCGGTCGGACTTCACGCTTAGATCAGGGGTGCCCCGCCGTGGATAAAGCATCGATCATCGGCATCGTCGTCGGTGCGGTGTGCATGTACTTGGCGTGCTCGCACATCTGCCACGGCAACTGGATGATGTTCTATTCATCCGAAGGCGTGCTGATGGTGGGCGGCGGGTCGATCTCCGTGCTTTTCATGTCCATGCCGATGGAGAAGCTGAAGTTCGCCGGCGGGTATATCAAACGGTACTTCATCCACAAGGGCATCTCCGCGCTTGAGACCGTCGAACTCATGGGGCGGTTGTCTGAGAAGGCCCGGCGCGACGGCATCCTCGCCCTCGAAGCCGACATGGCCGACATCAAGGACAACTTCCTCACCAGCGGTCTGAAGATGGCCATCGACGGCGTCGACCCCGAGAAGATC
>CAYZFW010000150.1:0-6701 GCA_964477615.1 uncultured Phycisphaeraceae bacterium
CGCCGCATCCTCGACCGCATCGTGGGCTACCAGGTCTCGCCGCTGCTCTGGAAGAAAGTCGCCCGTGGGCTGAGCGCCGGGCGGGTGCAGAGCGTGGCGGTGCGGCTGGTGGTCGACCGCGAGCGTGAAATCCGCGCGTTCGTCCCGGATGAGCGGTGGGTGATCGAGGGGCGGTTTGCGCTCTCGCAGGGCGAGGCGGCGAAACTCGGCCCTGCGTGGACGAAACTCCTCGCCAAGCGCGACGAGAAGGGCAACCCGCCGACGGTCAAGGCGCAGAACGCGTGGCTCGCCGAGGGCAAGGCGATCAGTGCCGAACTGGTGGAGATCGGCGGC
Organism: uncultured Phycisphaeraceae bacterium; assembly: GCA_964477615.1. GTDB lineage: Bacteria > Planctomycetota > Phycisphaerae > Phycisphaerales > UBA1924 > JAFLCM01. Next base: position 334 of record CAYZFW010000150.1, read on the forward strand.
GAATCGTTCGACATCTCGCAGCCCGGCATGGCCGATCCCAACGCGATTGAGCCCGTGAAGGTCGCAGACCTCAGCGCGCGGGTTGTGAAGGTCGCCGAGCAGGCCGGTCTGACGGGCATCAAGGTGGAAACCCGCGAGGACCCCGCGGGCAAGGGACCGGCGCGGTTTGTGCGCACGATCACGGGCATCGCCGACCCCGCCACGCCGTACAAGGTGCGCGGCATCGAGACCAAGCGGACCAAGAGCCGCCCGGGCGCCCCGTTCATCACCTCGACGCTGCAGCAGGCGGCATCCAGCCGACTTGGCTTCGGGGCCCAGCGCACGATGCGCACGGCGCAGCGGCTGTATGAAGGTGTCGAGATTCCGGGCGAGGGTTCGGTCGGCCTGATCACCTACATGCGTACCGACTCGACGCATCTGTCTGGTGATGCGCTCGAGATGGCGCGGAACTACATCAACGAGCGGTACGGCCCCAAGTACCTGCCGGAAAAGCCCAACTTCTTCGGCTCGACGAACAAGGACGCGCAGGAGGCGCACGAGGCGATCCGTCCCACCAGCCTGGCCTACCCGCCGGAGCGCGTCGCCAAGTCGCTGCAGCCCGACCAGTTCAAGCTCTACAAACTCATCTGGGAGCGATTCATCTCCTGCCAGATGGTCCCGGCGGAGTGGGACTCGACGTCGATCTTTATCGACGGGGGCATGGGTACGTCGGCTCTCCGAGCCGACATCTCGAAAAGCGCGCCCAAGCCCGGAGTCGGCTCGGAGAGCCGACCTACCTTGACCTTCAAGGCCACCGGGCGCGTGCTGGCGTTCGACGGCTTCTATCGCTGCTCCGGCGTGCCCACGGCGAGCGACGAGCAGACGCTCCCCGCCGTGAAAGAGAACCAGCCCGTCTCGCCGTTCGCGATCGAGCCCGAGCAGAAGTTCGGCAGCCCGCCGCCGCGGTTTACCGAAGCGAGCCTGATCAAGAAGCTCGAAGAAGAGGGCATCGGCCGCCCTTCGACGTACGCCAGCATCGTGAGCGTGATCCAGGAGCGGAAGTACGTCGAACTCAACGAGCGGCGGTTCTACGCGACCGACCTCGGCGAGGTCGTGACCGACAAACTCATCGAGGCGTTCCCCGACATCATGGACGTGGGCTACACCCGCGAGATGGAACTCGAACTCGACCACATCGAGGACGAGCGCAAGGACTGGGTCGATGTGCTCGACCACTTCTACAAGCCCTTCAAGGGCCGACTCGCGTGGGCCCACGAGGAACTCGGGCACGCCAAGGCCGAGACCATCCCCGCGCCCAAGGAGTACCGCTGCGCCAAGTGCGGGGCCGACACGGTGTACCGCTTCGGCAAGAACGGCAGGTTCCTCAGTTGCGGCACCTACCCCGCGTGCGATTACGCCGCCCCGGTGGACAAGGACGGCAAGCCCCGCCCACCCGAGAACAGCGGCGTGGCGTGCCACAAGTGCGGCAGGCCGATGCTGAAGCGCAACGGCCGCTTCGGCGCGTTCCTGGGCTGCTCGGGCTACAACGCCAAGCCGCCGGAAGAGAAGTGCGACGGCATTCTGAAACTCGACAAGCACGACCGCGTGGTCGCCCCCGCCGTCCCGCCGCTGCTGACCGAACTCGACTGCGAGAAGTGCAAGAGCAAGCTGTACCTGCGGAACGGGATCAAGGGCCCGTGGCTGTCATGCTCGGCGTTCCCCAAGTGCCGCGGTCGCGGGAAGTGGGCGGGGCTGCCCGAGCCGGAGCAGAAGAAACTGCTCAAGGCACTCGAGCAGCACGAGAAGGCGCACCCCATCCCGATCATCGTGGACCTTGACGGCAACCCACTGACGGACGCGAAAGGAAAGTCGATTCTGCAGATCGAGGGCGCCCCCGGAAACGGCGGCGGCGGCGAGGGGAGCGAGGCCGAGATGATGGCGGTCGGTGAGGATTAAACAGCGGCTTGCGGCTACCCCCCAATCACCGCCGTCACCCGCCTGACCCCATCGTCCTCGCCGCTCACCCCTTCAATCACGCGACCGGCGAGCCCTCGGTACAGCCCATCGCGTCGTGCGTAGACCTCTTCGATCTCATCCAGTGGGTCGCGCCCCGTCAGGCTCGGACGGTTCGCCCCCGGGCCGCCCGCGGCGAGCAGCCGTGCCCGCAGTTCCGCCGGGGTGCAGCGGAGGTAGACGATGACGATCTCGCCGCGGGATTGTGCGTCGCGGAGCAGCGCCTCGGCCCCGGGCGCGGTGGGGGTGCCCCCGCCGAGGGCGAGGACGATGCCCGGCGTGCCGAGTGCCTCGCGCAGTGATTCCACCTCTGCAGCCCGGAACGCCGGTTCGCCCGCCGCGGCCCACGCGTGGGCCACGCTGGCGTGCCCGAGCCTCGCCGCGGTGCGGTCGTCAAGATCGATAAACGCGCGTCCCAGACGCTGCGCGGCCAGTCGCCCCAGCGTGGATTTCCCGCTGCCGCGAAGGCCGATGAGCACGAGCGATGGGTGCGTGGGTGGGGTCATCTGATGCGGCTCGCGTGTGGCATGCTTCTGGCCCGAGCGCCCTGCTGATGTGTGTCATCAGGAGCATGCTTCTCAGAGCAGAAGCATGCCACACAGCTGGCCCGCTCGCAATCACGATCAAATGCTCATCCCCCCGACTCCCCACCGCCGACTTCCGCCCCTTCCGCCTACTTCGTCCTGATCTGCACCTCGATGTGGTCGATCGAGACGCCCAGCGATTCCTCAAGTCTTTGCACCATCTCGGGCGTGATCGCCCGCAGCACCTCGTCGCCGGTCTCTTCGGGCACGTCGATCACGCGGCCGTCGGGCGTGGTGAGGTGGAGGTGATGAGACAGGTCGGCGTCGTACCGCGCCCCGCCCGCCGCCCCCGTGATTCTGCGGCAAAGGCCCGCGGTCGTCAGGGCATCGAGCGTGTTGTAGACGGTCGCGAGGCTGGTCCCGGGCGAGCGTTCGAGCACCATACGATGCAGTTGCTCGGCGGTGGGATGGCACTTGCACGTCGCGAGGGTGTCATAGAGCTCGACGCGCTGTCGTGTGCAGCGGATGCCGTGGGCTTCGAAGAGGTCTTTGGTGTCGCGGACCATCGCCGGACTCTTGGCGCGCCGAGGCCCGGAAGCAAGCGCCGTCAGAGTTGCTGGTCGGCGGTATCGACGGACGGCCCGGCGCTGAGGTCTTCGTCAGCGATCTGTTCGGTGCCGATAAGGTCCGGGCGGTCTTCGGGCCTGAACTTCATCTTGCGGTGCGGGATTCCCGCCTCGGTGAACACCGGGCCGTCGGGGGTCCAGCCGAGCCGCTGGTAGAAGCCCACCGCACGGTCCTGCGCATGACAGTACACCTCGGGCAGGTTGAGCTCGCCGAACGCGCGGCGTTCAAGGGCCGAGAGCAGCAACTGCCCCACGCCCTCGCCCTGACGCTGCGGGTCGACGCACATCTGGGTGAGGCGGCCGGTTTCCTTCCCGGGTGCGCCCTCGGGGCGGAGGCACACGGTGCCGATCACGCGCTCGCCCTTGGGATGGTCGATGACCGCGACGAAGTGCTCCAGACGCTCCTCGAAGCCCGGGTACTCTTTGAGGAACCGATCCAGCGTGTACCCAAGCGGGGACAGCAGCACCCGCTCGCGTAGGTCTACGGCCTGCGCGTACAGGGGGTCGGCGTTGGTGATGCGTCGCACTCGGAGCATGGGCACTTTTCTCGGCGATTTCCGAGCCTCAGCGTAGCACATTTCCGGCCGTTGGGGCGCGTTTGTGCCACGGGTTGGCTTCCGAGACAACCCGTGTCTGGACGAGCGAAATCGCGGGTGAGCACGGGTTGTCGAGGACGCCAACCCGTGGCACCCGCTTCCACCCATCGACGGGCACCGGAACCACACCTGCGCCGGGCGAGTATGGTGAACCGGTGCCCCGGCGCGATCCCAGATTCCTGTGCGAGAACTGCGGCTACGACCTCGGCGGGCACGAGGCGGGCGGCCAGTGCCCCGAGTGCGGTCTGAGCGTCATGGCCTCGTCTCCCGCCCTGCGCACCGGCAGCCCGTGGCAACGCCGCGGCAGCGGGGTGGGGTCCGGGTTCGCATCGTGGTTCCGAACCGTGGCGCTGGTGCTCTCGCGGCCGCGGGTGTGCTGGGCGTCGTTTCAGGCCGAGGTGCGGAAGTCGATTGGATTTCTCGTGGTCACCTCGGCCGTGGGGGCGGCGATCCCCGCGCTGGGTCTGCTGTACACGGGCTTCTCAGGGATGACAGCGCGGCCCTCATATGTCGGCGGTTTTTTCCTCACCGGCTGGCTGCTGATGCTGGCGCTCTCGATGATCGAGTTCATGGGCATCCGCTTCATTGCCGGGCGTCGCGGGTGGCGTGTGGACGCGCCGGTGGCGGCGTGCGTTGTTTCTCACGCCTCGGTCGGGTGGATCGTCGCCGGCGCTCTGGTCGCCGCGGCGTGGCAGGCCCACAGCGGGCTGACCGCCCGGGGCGTGTACCGCCTCGTGATCCCCGTTGGGCCTTCACTGCTTTACACCTCTGTGCTTGCCATCGGCGGCGCGATGGTTCTGGGCATCGTGGCGTACGAATCGCTGGTGTACTGCGGCGTGCGCGGGATGAAGTTCGCCAACACGCGCGAGTGATCAAGTGCGGCCCGGCGTCGTCTCGCGGGTAGCATCAGCCCCGCCGCCCCCGCCCGCCCCGCGCATGACCGATACCACGGCCCATCCCGCCGAGACACTCGACCAGCCTGCGGGCGGCGCGGTGCCCAACGCACTGTCGCGACCGCCGGTGCGGCCGACTCCACACGCCCCACCCGCCGAGCCCGCCCCCGGCGACCCCGCTGCTTCGGACCCGATGGCCCCGCTGCGCCGCCCGGATTTCCGGCGTGTGTGGCTCGCCGCCGCCGTCTCGAACATCGGCAACTGGATGGAGACGTTCGGGATGCGCTGGGCGATGACGTTTCTCGCCACGGCGGACGCGTGGGTGAAGTCGGGCAACCCGCCCGCTGCGACGATGCTGGCGTGGCTCGCCTCGGCGCAGCTGCTGCCGATGCTGTTCCTGGGCATGGTGGGGGGCGTGGTGGCGGACCGTGTCGACCGTCGCCGCTTGCTCATCGGCACCCAGGCGATGCTGATGCTCACCGCCGCGGCCCTCGCGGTCGCCAGCGCGATGCACGCCTGCACGGCCACCGTGATGATCGTGATCAGCATCGTCCACGGCGTGACGATGGCCTTCAACGTCCCCGCGTGGCAGGTGCTGACCCCCCGGCTCGTGCCGCGCAGCGAACTCGCCCGCGCCATTGCGCTCAACAGTCTGCAGTTCAACATGGCCCGCGTCGTCGGCCCTCTCTCGGCGGGGCTGCTGATGTTCGGCTCCGATCCCACGCTGCTGTTCATCATCAACGCGCTGAGTTTTCTGGGTGTCATCATCGCCGTGTGGAAGACGCCCCCCGCCCCGCCCCCTCCCGACCAGCGCGGCAAGGGGCTCTTCACCGGCGCGTGGGCCGACACACGCGAGGCGGTGCGGTTCGTTTTCCGGAACAAGGGCCCCCGGGCGGTGTTCATCGGCGTGTCGCTGTTCAGCGTGCTCGCCGGGCCGCTGCTGCTGCAGTTGCCCGCGTTTGTGACGCAGGTGTACGGGGCGAAGGAGAAGGTCGGCAGTTCGCTGCTCGCCGTCATGGGCGCCGGCGCGGTGCTCGGGGCGTACCTGCTCCCCCGCCTGCCCACGTGGTACCCAAAGCACCACTTCATCCCCCTTTCGATGGCCTGCGGGGGTCTGGCCATCACGCTGTTCTGTGCCGTGCCAGACCCGCTTTTCGGCGGCGTGACGATGTTCTTCGTCGGGCTGTTCTGGATCTGGAGTTTCTCATCGTCCATCGCCGCGATGCAGCTGCTGGTGAACGACTCGATGCGCGGACGCGTGATGGCGGTGACCAACACGGCGGTGTTCGGTGCCTCTCCGCTGGGCGCGCTGATGACCGCGGGCATCGAGCGGCTGGTGCTCATGACCGGCTGGGAGCACGCCCAATCGCTGGGGGTCCAGATCGGGCTGGGCGTGCTCACGCTCACGCTGATGGTCGCCGCGATGGTGATGCTCACCTGGCGCACGCCGGAGGTCGACGGCATCCAGCCCGGCGAGCCCGGTTACGACCGCAAGCCCGGCCTGCTCCGCGGCATCCTCGCCAGCGGCCACCGCCCGCGCCGCGAAGAAGTCGAGGCCACCGTCGACGCCACCGGCGAGCGCGGGCCGATGTGAGTGTGCATGATGGTGATGGTTGAGGGCGTGCAGTCGCGCTCGGCGATGCGCGTGCGGCGCAGGACGCGGGGTGGAACGTGGACGCGATGGTGGGGGGTGTGGATTTCCCGGAAGTCATCCCTCTGAGTATTCCCCGGCGGCGG
>CAYZFW010000151.1:0-5055 GCA_964477615.1 uncultured Phycisphaeraceae bacterium
CAGTAGATGGCGTACTGGGCGCGCCCCTCGGCGATGAGTTCGCGGGTGACGGGGATGGGGATGTAGTCGAGGTAGGTGCGCTTCTTGGTGCCGTCGGGGTTCAGCACCTGCTTGCCCTGGGCGTCGAGCACCGGGGTGTAGCCGACGTAGACGCTCTCATCGGCGCGGAGCAGGTCGGCGCGGCCGCCAAAGTCTTTGCCCATGAAGTCCGCGGAGCCGTCGGTTTCGACCTGCGAGGTGAGACCGAAGGCGACGGTGTTGGCGACGGGCTCGCGCATGCCGCGCCCGAACATCTTGGAGAGGTCGGGGCCGTGATCGCCATGACCGTCGCCATGGGCGTCGCCGTGACCGCCCGAGCGGTGCGAGCCGGGCTCTACATATTCCTTGAAGAACTCCGAACGGGACTGGGCCTTGAGTTTCGGCTGGTCGTCCATGTCGGGGAAGAACTGGCGCGGCGGGGCCTCGGAGGTGTCGCCGCGGCAGCCGATGAGCGCCGCGGCGGTTCCGAGGAGGAGGCAGGCTGGAAGCCTGCCCCACCGGGAGTTGATGTGGGGGCGGATGTGGTTCACGCTTCCACCTCGTCGATGTGCTGACCGCCGAGCTTCGCCAGCGTGGCGGTGATCTGGTCTTTGTTGAACTTGGGGTCCGCGGCCTCGACGGCGAGGACGAAGCGGTCGTCCGACACGCGGAGGAAGCGGTTCTTCTTCAGCAGCGGGTGGTACCACATGGGCAGGCCGTTGAGGGCGAGCATGCCACCGATGGCGCCGAAGGCACCGAAGAGCACGCTGAGCTCGAACATGATGGGCGTGAACTGCTCCCACGCGGCGAAGGGCTTGCCCGCGGTGATGATGGGGTAGTCAACCGCCGACATCCACCACTGCATCGCCACGGCGCACGAGAAGCCCAGCGCGGCCATGCAGCCCATGATGATCGAAACCTTGCTGGGCTTGAGGCCCATCGCCTCGGGCATGCCGTGGACGGGGCAGGGGGAGTAGGTGTCCCACTTGGTGTAGCCGTTGTCTCGGAAGAACTCCGCGGCGTGGTAGAGCGAGGCGGCGTTGGGAAACTCCGCCATCACGCCCCACAGCTCACCAGTTGTGGCTTGGCCCGACTCGAACTCTTTGCTGAGGGAACTCGACATGGCTCAGTGCCCCCCCTTCGAATGGGCGTGGCCGTTGGTGTGCCCGTTGGAGTGGCCGTTGCCGTTGTGGTGGTCGTGGTCGTGCGCACCGCCCCAGGGGTGGTGCGGGTCGGACTGGGGCATGACGCCCTTGACCTCGGCGATGGCCAGCATCGGGATGAAGCGGCAGAACAGCAGGAACAGCGTCATGAAGATGCCCAGAGACCCGATGTACGTCGCGACGTCCACAGCGCTGGCGCGGTAGTAGCGCCATGCGCCGGGGAGGTAGTCGGCGCTGAGGGTGGTGATGATCACAAACCGCTCGAACCACATCCCGATGTTCACGAAGATCGTGATCACGAAGATGAAGGGGATGCTGGTGCGGGCCCACTTGAACCAGAACACCTGCGGCGAGATCACGTTGCACAAGACCATCGTCCAGTACGCCCACCAATAGGGGCCGAAGGCGCGGCGGATGAACGTCTGCTGCTCGAACTCGTTGGCCCCGTACCACGCGATGAAGAACTCCATCCCGTACGCGAAGCCCACCATCGAGCCCGTGACGGTGATGATCTTGCACATGTTCTCGATGGTGCGGGCCGTCACGAAATCCTTCATCCCGGGGTACAGCGCCCGGGCGGGGATCAGCAGCGTCAGCACCATCGCGAAGCCGGAGAAGATCGCACCGGCGACGAAGTACGGCGGGAAGATCGTCGTGTGCCAGCCGGGGATGATCGAGACCGCGAAGTCGAACGAAACCACCGAGTGCACCGACAGCACCAGCGGCGTGCTCACGCCGGCCAGCAGGATGTAGGCCTTCTCGTAGTTGTTCCAGTGACGGTTGGAGAAGCGCCAGCCGACGGAGAGCAGGCCGTAGATGTACGAGCCGATCTTGTTGGCGGGCACCGCGAGGGTGAAGTTCTTGATGAAGCCCGGAAGGGGGTGGGGCGCCCAGAGCGGCCCGAGGATGGTCTTCTGGTCACGCCGGGCGGTGGTGCGGTCGCGCATCGTCGCCAGGTCGGGGATCATGCCCATGTACCAGAACAGCAGCGACACGGTGAAGTACGTGCCGACGGCGAAGACGTCCCACAGCAGCGGGCTGCGGAAGTTCGGCCAGATCCAGTTCATGTTGGGGATGGGGAACAGCATCCACGCCATCCACACCCGACCGACGTGGATGCCCGGGAACGTGCCGGCGCACACGACGGCGAAGATCGTCATCGCCTCGGCGAAGCGGTTGATGCTCACACGCCACTTCTGCTTCAGCAAGCACAGAATCGCGGAGATGAGCGTGCCGGCGTGGCCGATACCGACCCACCACACGAAGTTCACGATGTCCCAGCCCCACATCACCGGGCGCTGCAGGCCCCAGACGCCCACGCCGGTGATGATGAGGTACAGGATCGCCAGCGTGCCCAGCCCGGCGACGTGCGCCGAGATGATGAAGGCCATGGGCCACCACTTGGGCGTCTTGTTCTCGATCCACCCGCAGATGGTGTTGGTCACCGAGTGGAAGTCACGGTTGCCCAGCACGAGCGGGGCACGCTGCGACGGATCGTCGAGCAGCGTCCCGTCGACCGTGGCCGGGTCGTGGTACTCGGAGCGGGGATGGTGCGACACAAGCCCCAGTGCGGCGGCCTGGTCGGGCTGCAACGTCGTCATGCGAGCGCTCCGGCGCGGGAATGGTTGCTGGAAGTGGAGTTCAGAACGGGCAGGCTCATGACATGGCCGGCGGGCTTCACGCCGCCGCCTGCGTCATGTGAACCCTCGTGCCCGTGGTCGTCGTGACCGTGTTCTTCATGCCCGCCGTGCCCGCCGCCGTGATGCCCGAAGGGATCGATGCGTGGGGCGCGGATCTTCGGGTTGGGGTTGCGGACGCGGACGAGGTGGGTGGTGCGGGGGCGGGTGTTGAGGTAGGCGAGCAGGCCGTAGGACCGCGCGTCGGTGCGGCTCTGCGAGACGGCGCTGCCGGTGCCGTTGTTGGATTCGTAGTCGTAGATGTCGCCGAAGATGATGGCGTTCGTGGGGCACGCCTGCTGGCAGGCGGTCTGGACGAAGCCGTCGGGGATGAACTTGAGATCGGAGATCTTGGTCTCAACGCTCGCGGCGTTGACGCGCTGGATGCAGTACGAGCACTTCTCCATCACGCCGCGGGAACGCACCGTCACGTGCGGGTTCTTCTGGAGGTTCTGCACCTCGAGGTTCTTGGCACGCAGACGCGGCGGGATCCAGTTCTCGTTCTCGGGCAGCGGCACCTTGCCCGCGGCCGGCGCGCCGAGCTGGCCCAAGCCGCCCTTGAACTGCTTGGTGCCGTAGTCGAACCAGTTGAAGCGGCGGACCTTGTACGGGCAGTTGTTGCCGCAGTACTTGGTGCCGATGCAGCGGTTGTACGCCATGTTGTTCGTGCCGTTCTGGTCGTGCACGGTGGCGTTGACGGGGCACACCACTTCGCACGGCGCATTCTCGCAGTGCACGCACGCGACGGGCTGCACCACCATGTCCGGGCTGGTGGTGTAGTTGAACTCGTCCTTCGGATCGCTGGCGTAGTAGCGGTCCACGCGGATCCAGTGCATATCGCGGCCCTTGGACGTCTCGTCCTTGCCGACGATGGGGATGTTGTTCTCAGCCTGGCAGGCGATCATGCACGCCGAGCAGCCGGTGCAGGTCGTGAGGTCGATGGTCATGCCCCACTGCTGCAGGCGCTTGCCGTACTTGTTCTCGGCGGCCTGGACGCGGCCCTTGGCGTCGAGGATGGGGTTGCCCTTCTCGTCGACCTTGGTCCAGTAGTGCTCCTGCCCGCGGAGCGGCTGACCGGTGCCCTGCTTGTACAGGTTGCGGTTGGCGGGGGCGTGGCCCTCGATCGCGCCGCCCATGAGGCCCGCGAAGGTGAGATCGCGCGAAGAGTCGTAGGGGTCCTTCTGGCGATGGTCCTTGGAGTAATCGACGTCGCCGTGGGCGTGCCACGCGGCGAGATCGACTTCACGGAGGATGTCGCGCCCCTCCATGGTCCAGTGATCCTGCGTGCAGGCGATGAGGTAGAGATCGGCGTCCTTGGCCATCTCGCACGACGCCGAGGCGACGTTGCCCGAGGCGAGCGTGCGTAGCGGGTTGACGTTGAATCCGGTGGCCGAGCCGATGCGCCCGCACACGCTGCGGCCGTAGCCCGCGTGGAGGATGATCGTGTCGTCGGCGATGCCCGGCTGCACCCACGCGGGGATGGTCATCGACTTGCCCGCGATGGTCACCGTGATCGAGTACGCCTTGCTGTACTTCGCATCATCGGGGTGGCGGTTGGCGGAGACGCCGAGCTTGTCGGCGGTCTTCTTGCTGATGAGCGCGGGGTTGTCCCACGTCACCTTCGTCACCGGGTGCGGCAGTTCCTGCAGCCAGCCGATGTTCGCAAAGCGACCGTCATGCACGTGCGGCGACGTGGCGAACACCACCTCGTAACCCTGCGACGGCTTGCTCAGCGCCTCGCCCAGAGCCTTCACGTCGGCGGCGACGGCGGCACCGTTGACCGCGACGGTGAGGTACTTGGCCTCGGTATTGAACACACCGTCGTGCAGGCCCTTGCGCCACTGCTTCTCGTTCAGAACCCCTCCAGAACGACCGGCAAATGCTCGCCGAACAATCTCGTACCCGTCCGTCACGCCGTCACCCGCGAGCACCCCGAGCAGTTCGAGTTCGGAGTGCGAGGGGAACAGCGGCTTGATCATCGGCTGGACAACGCTGTACTGACCCTCGAAGGTCGTCACGTCGCCCCAGGCTTCGAGCGTGTGGGCGCGGGGGAGGAACCATTTGACCGCGGCGGCGGTCTCGTCGGCTTCGCCGAGGTACACGCTGGCGGCGCACTTGGCGATCTTCGCCGCCAGGTCCGCGTCGGCGGGGGCGGTGAACACCGGGTTGCCGCCGATGATGACCAGCGTCGTGACCGC
>CAYZFW010000151.1:5065-6693 GCA_964477615.1 uncultured Phycisphaeraceae bacterium
TCGCGCCGACGAGGGCCTTGATCGAAGCGGCGCTGGACTGGGCCACGTCGCCCTTGAGTTCGGTGTAGCGGACCGTCTTGCCGACATTGCCCAGGGCGACGTTGATCGCGGCGCACAAGGCGTGCACCGCCGCGGGCTGCGACGGGCCAGCCATCACAGCGCTCGCGCCGCGGTTGGCGTTCTCCAGCAGGTCCTCGGCAACGGCCTTGATGTGCGCCGCGCTCGGGAGGTCCGCACCTGCGGACGCGCCGGCGGCCGCGGCGCCCGCGGCCTTCAGCGCCGCCGCGTCACTCGAACCCGACAGACCGGCGAGCAGTTCATTGGCGAGCGCCACGGCGAAGGCGCCGATGCGCGAGGCCTTCATCGACCAGCGGTGGTCCGCCGCACCGCCCGTGAGCGTCATGCCGCTCTCGACGGTGTAGAGGCGGAGCATCTTCGTCTCGGCGGCGGCCTTCCCGGCGGTCGCACCCTTGCGGAAACGCCCCGTGCCGTAGGACCGCACCGTCGCCAGATCGGCGTCGGCGTGGAGGAAGTCGCAGTCAAGCGAGACAACAACGTTGGCGCCGGCGAGGTCGTAGCGCGGCTTGGCGGGGGTGCCGAAGGCGGCCTTGGTGCCAGCGAGCTCGCCCTCGTTGTCGTAACCCTCGAACGCGTACCACTGGGCCGCGGGGAACTTCTTCTTCAGCCGCGCCTGCATGTCGTCGCGGGCCGGGCTGGTGGCCTTCTCGACAAGGAATGCAATCTTCGCATCCGCCCCCCCGGAACCCCACTGCGACGCGACCTTCACAAAGTCGCCCCACGCGGTGACGTTCACGGCGGAACCGCCGCGGGCCGAGCGCGAAGCGATCTCGGCGGGGTCACGGTCGGGGTCGTACAGCGCGAGGACGCTGGCCTGCGAGAAGACGCTGCTCTTGCCGCGGTTGTGCGGGTGCAGCGGGTTGCCTTCCATCTTCGTGGGGCGGCCCTCGAAGGTCTCGGCGAGCAGGCCCTCGCAGCCGCCGCCGGGCAGGGGCATGGCGGTGGCGTAGAACAGCGGCTTGCCGGGGACGATGTGCTCCGGGTCGTCGTTGTACGCGAGGATCTTGTGGTCGGGCTGGCGGCAGCCGGGGATCGCCGCCGCGCCGGCGAGCGCGAGCGAGGCGCCCATCAGCCGCAGGAACTGGCGGCGCGAGCCGTCGAGCAGCTCGCTCGCGTGCGCGGGGAACTCGCGGTGCACGAAGTCCTGGAACGCCTTGGTCCCAGCGAGATCATCGAGGCTGCGCCAGTAGGCACGCCCGGTGGCACGGCTGACCTCACGCGCCGGACGAGGCAGCGCGGCGGGCGCAGGCTTGCCTTCCTTGATCGTCGAGGGGCATTGATCGGTATGGCTCATCGGTGTGTAGGCACTTGGCATCGGGCACTGGGCACTAGACAGAGTTCGTTGCTTCACTTGAAGGACGGGCCGCTCTAGTGCCTAGTGCCCAGTCCCCAGTGCCTTCGACTAGTAGTGACACGCCGCGCAGTTCTGCGGCGGCTGAATCTGCTTCTTCTTGGCGAGTTCGGCGCCGCGCGTGAGCTGGTCGTCGCTCGCGAGGAGTTCCGCAACTTTCTTGAGATCGGTGATGGAGACCGGCGAGCCGAGATCACCC